>NZ_JALQDQ010000010.1:0-61456 GCF_023631105.1 Caballeronia sp. AZ10_KS36
CACACCCCGCCCCCACCCCCACCTACGCGGAGCCCCCCCCCCCCACGCCCCCCCCCCCCCCCCCCCGCCCCCCCCCCCCCCCCCCCCCCCCCCCCCCCCCCCCCCCCCCCGCCCCGGCGTCTTACCTTCACAGCGATGCGCAGTCCATCGACGATGACAAAAAAAATAGCGGTCAGGGCGGTCACGGTTTCGTTGCTGAGCGTGTGCGCGATAAGTCCCTTCGCCGCGCACGCCGACGAAGGGCAATGCGATTTCAAGCGCGACTGGATGTCGTCGGCGTGCGAGCGCGTGATGCGCGTCGCGCACGAGGGCACGTGGGACCTTTACGTTACCGGCTACGGCTGGCACATCGACGGTTACACGAATCGCAGCGAGCTGAATCCGTGGTCGTGGGGCGGCGGCGCGGGCAAGCACTGGACCGACGCGAACGGCGACGAGGACATCCTGTTCGCGTTCGGGTTCTCGGACTCGCATCACAACTTCCAGCCGATAGGCGGCTATGCGCGGCAGTGGTTCACGAAGCCGGTGCTGGGCGGCTTGCAGGCCGGCGGCGGCTTCTTCGCGGGCTTCACCGCGCGCTCGGACGTCGCGCACTATTTGCCGTTGCCGCTCGCGTTGCCGATCGGCTCGATCCGCTACAAGCGCGCGTCGCTCATGGGCACGTTCATTCCGCGCCTGCCCGGCCTGAACGACGGCGACGTCGCCTTCTTCTGGGGACGCTACGAGTTCTAGTACGATGGCCGCGCGGCCCGCTTCATGCGGGCGTGAAGTCGCATCGTATCGGGAATCGAAAGGTGTCCCGATCAATTCGTAAGGTAACAGCAGGGAAGCAACATTGGATACGACCCGTACGCAGGACCCGGCCGAGCGCGCGCGCGCCGGTCACGACCAGCCGGCGCCGCCGGGATTCATCAGCGCGTTCGACTTCGCGGGCGGCGACGCGTTGCGGCTCTCGTGGGACGAGGCGCGCCGGGCCGTGGCGGGCGACGGCTTCACGTGGCTGCATCTTTCGGCCAACGACGACACCGTCGAAAGCTGGCTCGAAGGCGTCACGTCGATGCCGGACGTCGCGCGTGAATTCCTCAACGGCGAGGACAAGCGGCCGCGCGTGCACATGGGCGCGAACTTCGTGTACGGCGTGGTCGCGGACCTCGAACTCGTCGCGGCAGCGCCCGATGCGGCCTCGCCGGGCGTGCGCGAGGCGAATCGCGCGACGAGCGCGCTGCGCTTTTACGTGGACCGCCACCGCATGATCACCGTGCGGGCGCGGCCGCTGCAATCGACCGACCGTCTGCGCCACGCCGTGCTCGAAGGCGCGACGTTCCGCGATACCGTCGACCTCTTCGCGGGCCTGATTCGCGCGCTGAACGAGACCTTCGTCGATCGCATCGACGACATCGGCGACCGGCTCGACGACGTGGAAGAGGGCGTGCTCGAAAACCGTCAGGCGAACTGGCGCGCGCATCTCGGCGACGTGCGGCGCAGGCTGGTGGAGGTGAAGCGCTTCATCGATCCGGAGCGCAACGCGCTGACGCAGCTCGTCACGCGCCGTCTGGAATGGGCCGAGCCGCGTTCCATGGAGGCGCTCGTGCAGGCCATTCAGGTGCTGAACGGCCTGGGCGCGGGGCTGGAAGGACTCTACGAACGCGCGAAACTCTTGCAGGACGAGATCGCGGCGCTGCTCTCCGAGGACATCAACCGCAAGCTGCTGTGGCTCGCGATCATGTCCGCGCTCTTGATGCCCGCGACGCTTCTCACCGGCATCTTCGGCATGAACGTCGCAGGCTTGCCGGGCACGCATAATCCGGCGTCGTTTTGGATGGTCATCGGCGTGATGGCGGGCTGCGCCGCCATCACGATCTTCCTGCTGCGCAAGCTGCGCGTCTGGTGAGGCGCCGAGCTGAGGCTCAGTCCGCCGGGCCGGGCGGCGCGAGCACTTCGCGGTTGCCGTTGCTGCCCATCGGCGAGACGAGCCCGGCCGATTCCATCTGCTCGACGAGACGCGCGGCGCGGTTATAGCCGATGCGCAACTGCCGTTGCACCGACGAAATCGATGCGCGCCGCGTGCGCACGACGAACGCGACGGCTTCGTCGTAGAGGGGATCGGCTTCCGCATCGGGCGCTTCGCCGAAGAGATCCTGCGAGCCGCCTTCCGGCGTCGGACCGGAGAGGATGCCTTCTTCGTACTCCGGCTCGCCGAACTGCTTCAGATACTCGACCACGCGATGCACTTCGTCGTCCGCGACGAACGCGCCGTGCACGCGCTGCGGATAGCCGGTGCCGGGCGGCAGGAACAGCATGTCGCCCGCGCCGAGCAGCGATTCGGCGCCCATCTGGTCGAGAATCGTGCGCGAATCGATTTTCGAGGACACCTGAAACGCGACGCGCGTCGGAATGTTCGCCTTGATGAGCCCGGTGATGACATCCACCGACGGCCGCTGCGTGGCGAGAATCAGGTGAATGCCGGCGGCGCGCGCCTTCTGCGCGAGACGGGCGATCAACTGCTCGATCTGCTTGCCGGCAACCATCATCAGATCCGCGAGTTCGTCGATCACGACGACGATCAGCGGCAGCGTCGAGAGCGGCTCCGGCGCGTCCGGCGTCAACGAGAACGGGTTCGTGAGCTTCTTGCCCGCGGCTTCGGTGTTGCGCACCTTCTGGTTGAAGCCTTGCAGATTGCGCACGCCGACGGCCGACATCAGCCGATAACGCTTTTCCATTTCGCCGACGCACCAGTTGAGCGCGTTCGACGCGAGCTTCATGTCCGTCACGACCGGCGCGAGCAGATGCGGAATGCCCTCGTAGACGGACAGTTCGAGCATCTTCGGGTCGATCATGATGAGGCGCACGTCCTCGGGCTTCGCCTTGAAGAGCAGCGAAAGGATCATCGCGTTGATGGCGACGGACTTGCCCGAGCCGGTGGTGCCCGCGACGAGCATATGCGGCGCTTTCGCGAGATCGGTCACGACCGGATTGCCGACGATGTCCTTGCCCATCGCGATGGTCAGGTTCGACTTCGACGTGCGATACACGTCGTCTTCGAGAATCTCGGAGAGGCGGATCATCTGCCGCCGGGCGTTCGGCAATTCCAGGCCCATGCAGGTCTTGCCGGGAATCGTCTCGACCACGCGGATCGACGTCAGCCCGAGCCCGCGCGACAGATCCTTCATCAGCCCGACGATCTGGCTGCCGCGCACGCCGAGCGCCGGTTCCACTTCGAAGCGCGTGATGACCGGGCCCGCGGACGCGCCGACGACCGTCACCGGCACCTTGAACTCCTGGAGGCGCTGCTCTATCAGTTGGCCGGTATCGGCGAGGCGTTCCTCGGACACGGGCTCGACTTCGTCGGAGGCGGGTTCGAGCAGATCCAGCGTTGGCAACTCGACGGCCGACGCCTGCGGCGCGTGGAATTCGAACTCGGTCGGCGCGAAGCCGCGCAGCGGCTGACGCGGCTCGGGAGCGGCGGCGGGGCGCGTTTCGTCGATGCTTGCGCGCGTGGATGGGGCGTCGAATGCGGGCGGCGCGGGCGGCACGGACAACGACTGCGGCTCGTGATCGAGCCACGGCGGTGCTTCGTCGAACGACGGCTGCGGCTCACCAGGCCCGGACAGCGCGCGGGGCAGCGGCGGGGGCAGGATGGGCGCCGAATCGAACGGATAGTCCGGTCGGTCCGGGACAGTGTCTGGTTCGATGGGCGATGCTTCGCGCTTTTCTAGCGGTGGCGTGTTGGCAGGCGTGGGCCGGTCGTCTCGCGAGACGTCGATGCGGGAAGAGGGCGCGATGTCCTGTGCGCGTGCGTGTCGCACGGCGGCCGAGTCCATGCCCAAACGCGTCGGCTCGTCCGCCAGCGGTTCGCTCATCATCCATGACGGCGCGTGCGGCTCGCGTTCGGCATCGGAGCGTGCTTCGAGCGAGGTCGGTGCGTCGGGGACGATTTGCGCTGGCAATGTTGCCGCCGGTTCCCTGCTCGGCGCGTCGGCGGGTGGTTCTGCGCCATGCCCGACCGCGGTCGCCGTGGACACTTTCCATGACGGCGCGTGCGGCTCGCGTTCAGCATCGGAGCCTGCTTGGTGCGTGGCCGGTGGCTCAGGGACGATGTGCGCCGGCAATGTCGCCGCCGGTCCCATGCTTGGCGCGTCGGCGGGTGGTTCTGCGCCATGCCCGACCGCGGTCGCCGTGGACACTTTCCATGAGGGCGCGTGCGGCTCACGTTCGGCATCGGAGCTTGTTTGGAGAGTGGCTGGTGCGTCGGGGACGATGTGCGCCGCCGATGTTGCCGCCGGTTCCATGCCTGGCACTCCGGCGGGTAGTTCTGCACCACGCCCGACCGCGGTCGCCGTGGACATTTTCCATGACGGCGCGTGCGGCTCACGTTCGGCATCGGAGCTTGTTTGGAGAGTGGCCGGTGCGTCAGGGATGATGTGCGCCGGCGATGTTGCCGCCGGTTCCATGCTTGGCGCGTCGGCGCGTGGTTCTGCCTCATGCCCGACCGCGGTCGCCGTGAACACTTGCGCGAGAGGCGTCGGCGACGGCGATGCCGTCAAAGTCGCCGGCTCGGTCGGCGCACGTCGCTCGCCGAGGATTTCAGTCGCTTTGAGCGCACTGTCGAACGCGTGCACGACTTCGTGCGATCCGGCCGCTCGATGGAGCGCATCGGCCGGAGCCTCGCCGACCGGTGATGCGTGCTCGTCGGTCAGGCGTCGGCTATCGGCGGCTGGCTTGGAAGCGGCGGGCGTGTCGACGACTGCGGATGGCGGAATGGTTGCGGGCGCGCCCGCCGACGGCTTCTCGGGCGTTTCCGCGATGGCGGGCGATTCTTTGCCAGCGTCCGAGATCGCCAGCGGCGCTTCGTGCGTGCCGATGGGTTCGATCGACGGCTCCTCGGGGATCGGCGACGGCGTCGCAGGCGTTGTTGCGCTCATTTCTTCATGAGCGCGCGCACCGGCGTCCAGCGTTGCCGGCGACACTTCCACCTCGCTCGCGGACGCGCGCTGCGGCGTTCGGAATGCGGTTGATCGCAATTCATCGGCTGTTGGCGCAACGGGCGCTTCCGCACTCGCTTCACCCTGAGCGGGCAAACTGAACGAGACTGCTTCTTCAATCGGTGCAGCCGTGGCGCGCGTGTCAGACGAAGAATCCGGCGAAGCACGCAGACCGACCGGCGCACGATCGCCCGATCCGCCGTCCCCCAACGCGCTCGCGGCCACCGCGCGCTCCGGCATCAGCGACGCCGCATCGGTCGACGGCGACGCCTGCGCCTCGTGATGACGAGCGAGACTCGCTCCTGCCAGCGACGTCCAGAGCGCCGCTTTCTCCTCGATGGAGCGCAGCGTCGCCTGAATGGCGTCGGGCGCGGGCGGCGGCACAGGCGGCGAAGGCGGGCGCGAGAACGCGGGCGGCGCGAAAGCCGACGAGCGCCCATCGCCTGTCATCTCCGTCGGCAGGGGGCGTCTTACCGGCCCACGCGATACCTGAGTCGGCGTCGCGGCGGACGCCGGAGCCGGGTTGCGCGCCGGCACGCCGTTCCTCGGCGCGGGAGCCGGGCCGCTCGTAAGCCCGGCGGCGCGTGCCGGCGTGGTCTGCGTGGACGTCGGCCGCTGCCGCGCCCCGGGCGACGCAAAAGATGCAGACCCTGTGGAAGAAGCTGCGGAACGCGTCGAAGCCGCCGCGCCGGTCTCATTGCGGCCAGCCGAGCCCGACGGCAAATTGGCCCGCGAAGCTGTCGAGCCGAGCGCCGCCGCTGCCGTCGACAGGGAATTGAGCCATCCGTCAGGCGCGACCGGCTCGACGAACGTGGACACCGGCGTGCCGGCGCGCTCGAAAGCAGGGCGGCGCGAATACGCCTCCGCCGTCGCCGCGATGCTTGCCGCCGATGCCTCCGCGCCCTTCACGACGCGTCCGGCCGTCGCGGGTGGACGCCACGGCGTCGGCCGCTGATAACGTCCGCTGCGTTGCCCGGTGGGCATGCCGAGCGTCGGCTCGTCGGGCGAAGGGCGAGAGGCCATGGCATCGAAACGCTCGCCGCCGATGCCTCGCAACGGCGCATCGGCAGTCGTCGTCTCACGCGTGCGGCGTTCGCGCCAACGCATGCCGGTGGGCTGCTCGCTTGCCGGCGCGCTGCGCTTCGACCTCGACTTGGCACGCTCGGGCTCGCGGGCGCGCGACTCGCGGTCGGACGGCTCGCGCGGCGTCAGCCAGCTTTGCGGAAGGCCGAAGCCGAATGCTTCGTCGGCCCAGGCGAGCACCGAACGCCAGCTGAATTCGAGGAGCCACGGCAAACTGATTGCAAGCACCGCAGCCGCGATGGCGATGGCCCCCGGCGCATGCGCGAGGCCGGCGAGCGCCCCCGCGAGCGCGCGGCCGGCGCGATTGACGTTCTGCTGTGCTTCGAGTGCGCCGGCGAGCGCGCCTTCCAGCGCCGCGCTCGACAGGAGAACGGTGAAAAAGCCGAGCCACAGGCGGATCGTGCCGGGACCGCGCAGCCCCGCGCCGCCCGGAAGCACCGATTTGACGACGCGCCAGAAGAGAGCGAGAAACCAGACGACTGATGCACCGAACCAGCCGAGAACTACCGTGTGCATGCTAAGGATCGAACCAAGGTTGGATGAGACGGATGAGAGACGGCTGCCCGGTCGCGTAGTCGGCGCAACGTGCGTATGTCGCGCACGGGCCGGGCGTATCGACCGTGCAGTTTAACGGTTGCGGGCTAAACCGGACGCGCATGGCGCAAGCGCGCAACACTCGGCGGCACTCAGCGGCACTCAGCGGCACGCACTCGTCATGCTCCGAGCGAGCACGGCGCGGCGGCGTGTCATTCAGCGCGTTGCGCGAAAGTCAGCACGGCGCCGTTGTCGAGCGTCAACTGAAGCGACTGCGGCGGATTCATCTGCACGCCGCTCTTCGCGACATGAGAGAGCGCGTCCAGATAAGCTTGCTCCGCCGCGCCGCCGACGCTCGATGGACACGCCATGCGCGTGCCGGCGAGCGGGCCGAAGCTCAGCTTGCCGTCCTTGAGCGCGTACGGGCCGGTGTAGCGATTGCAGCCCGAAAAGCCGCTCGCCCGGCGACGGCCGCTCTCCGTGGAAAGATCGAGGGTGATCGGCTGACCGCCCGCCGCGCGAGTCGGCACGGCGCGCGGCTGGCCGTTCGGCTCGGTCCAGCTCGTCAGTTCCCAATGCGTGTCGTCGAGCAATTGCGTCGCGGCGGGGTTATAAGGATCGGTGGGCGGCGCGCTCGCGTCCGAATGCTTCGGCATGGCGCAGCCGCTCACGAGGCTTGCCATCAAAACAGCGACGCCAGCGCACGGCGCAAGGATGGCCAGCGGACGCGGCATCGAGCGTGAAGATAAAGCGCGGCGAAAATGCGAAGACATCGAAAATCCCAGGACTGGCGAAAGCCGTAAGGGTACCGCACGCGTCGTATCGTTTGTCCAGCATTCAGATGCAAGAAATGGATTTGTCGCGCAGCGGACCATCGACGCGCGCGGGAATTCCCGGCGCGAACGCGAGTCCATATGCGTTGTCAATAGGCCGAACGGCATAGCAGTCGGCGGCTGCGCTGCGTGTTAACATCGCCGCCGAATCGTGACAATCGGCGTTCGAGTCATCGAAGAGACTCATTGCCGACGCACAACCGAAACGCTTCCGGAGCACGCATGCAGACCGACTCAGCCGACAAGAACGCACCGCACGATATCGCCGTGCGCATCGGCACGCCGCTTTCTCCGAGCGCCACGCGCGTCATGCTTCTCGGCGCGGGCGAGCTAGGCAAGGAAGTGATCATTGCGCTACAGCGCCTCGGCGTCGAAGTCATCGCGGTCGATCGTTACGCGAACGCGCCGGGGCATCAGGTCGCGCACCGCGCGCATGTCATCGACATGACCGATCCCGCCGCGCTGCGCGCGCTCGTGGAACACGAGAAGCCGCATCTGATCGTGCCAGAGATCGAGGCCATCGCCACGGACGCGCTCGCGGACATCGAGACGTCGGGCAGCGCGACCGTCATTCCGACCGCGCGGGCCACGCAGCTCACGATGAACCGCGAAGGCATTCGCCGGCTGGCCGCCGAAACGCTCGGCTTGCCGACTTCGCCCTATGCGTTCGCGCAATCGCTCGACGAGATGAAAGCCGCGATCGCGACCATCGGCTTTCCGTGCGTCGTGAAGCCGGTCATGTCGTCGTCGGGCAAAGGGCAGTCGGTGCTGCGCAGCGAGGCCGACGTGGAGCCGGCGTGGCAGTACGCAATGGCCGGCGGGCGCGTCAATCACGGCCGCGTGATTGTGGAAGGCTTCATCGACTTCGAATACGAGATCACGCAGCTCACCGTGCGCGCGGCGGACCCGGCGAGCGGCGAAACGCGGACTTACTTCTGCGAGCCGATCGGGCACGTTCAGGTGGCGGGCGATTACGTGGAATCCTGGCAGCCGCAGCCGATGAGCGCGGCGGCGCTGAAAAAAGCCCGCGACGTCGCCGAAAAAGTGACGACGGCGCTCGGCGGGCGCGGCCTTTTCGGCGTGGAGCTGTTCGTGCGCGGTGACGACGTGTGGTTCTCCGAGGTGAGCCCGCGTCCGCACGACACCGGGCTCGTCACGCTCGCGACGCAGCGTTTCTCCGAGTTCGAGCTGCATGCTCGCGCGATTCTCGGGCTGCCCGTGGACCCGTCGTTGAGCACGCCGGGCGCGTCGGCGGTCATTTACGGCGGTCTGGACGAAGCGGGCATCGCCTTCGAAGGCGTGCGCGAGGCGCTCGCCGTGCCGGGCGCGGACTTGCGGCTCTTCGGCAAGCCCGAGAGCTTCGTGAAGCGGCGCATGGGCGTCGCGGTGGCAACCGGCGTCGATACGGACGAGGCGCGCGAGCGCGCGAAGCTCGCGGCATCGAAGGTGCGTCCGGTTTCCACCAAGTGACGGCAGCCGTGCGACAGACAGGAGCATTCCAGTGAAACGCTTGTTTCTCGCCGCGCTCGTCGCGGCATGCGTCGGGCTGTCGGGCTGCGGCCTTGCCGCCGCTCCGTGCCGGATCGCATCGGCGGGCCTCAAGATCGTGCCGGTCGTCGGTCATGTCGCGGCCGCGCCCACCGATGCGTGCGCCGACGTGATCGATCCCTGACCGGCGTGCGGTCTTCTCAACACCGAATAACAGGACGATGAACAAGTTTCTCGCACTCTCGATCGCCTTGCCGACGGCGCTGGCCGTGCAATCGGCGCAGGCCATGCCGCTGACGGTTCCGCAGATCCAGACGGCATCGACGCAATCCACGCATTACGATTGCCGCGACGGCAAGAGCGTCACCGTGCAGTACACGACCACGCGCAACCGCCAGAGCTTCGCGGCGTTGACCGTCGACGGGCGCAAGCTCCTGTTCGTGAACGTGATCGCCGGTTCGGGCGCGAAATACGCCGCCGATCAATATGTCTGGTGGACCAAGGGCCCGCAGGCCAACCTGTACGACGAGATGGCCGCCAAGGATTCCCCGCCGTTGCTTGCGGACTGTCAGGCGCGCACGAAGTAGCCGGATGCGAGCGCGCGGCCCCGGCCGCGTGCGTCCGAACGCTTCGAGAGGCGGTGCTACAATGTGCGGCTTTCCCGCAGTAAGAGGGCGGCGGTCGCCAGCGGACCTTCCCAGCGCCCGAGCAACCGCTGCGCAGCGGGCGGTACGCGCGGCATCAGCGCCCGGTGTCGCCAAAGCGTCATCGAAGCCGTGTTCCATTCGGGTGTGCGTCGAAGGAAGGTGCGAAACAAGTCTCGCCGCCGATGCCCGATGTCCGGCAGCCTGTCCAGTCGCGCGCCAAGGCACGCAACATGCGCACGACAAGCGTGCACCCCTAACAGATTGCGTCGCGGTTCGTTCCGCGCCATCGAAACTTACGCGTGAAACGCCGAGTCGGATTCAACGATCGTTCACGCGCGCCGCATCCGCGGTTTTATAGCGAAAGCCACCATAGTCACCATGTCTGATTCCGTCGCCCCGAACACGTCCACCGAAGAAGCCACGGCCGCACCGACGTTCGACCAGTTCGGCTTGTCCCCCGAGATCCTCAAGGCGGTGCGCGAGTCCGGCTACACGACGCCTACGCCGATTCAGGCGAAAGCCATCCCCGTCGTGCTCTCGGGCCGCGACGTAATGGGCGCGGCGCAAACCGGCACCGGCAAGACGGCGAGCTTCTCTCTGCCGATCATCCAGCGCCTGCTGCCGAACGCCAACACCAGCGCATCGCCTGCGCGGCATCCGGTGCGCGCGCTCATGCTCACGCCGACGCGCGAACTTGCCGATCAGGTCGCCGCGAACGTACAGACGTATTCGAAGCACACGCCGCTGCGCAGCACGGTCGTCTTCGGCGGCGTCGACATGAATCCGCAGTCCGAGGCACTGCGCCGCGGCGTCGAGATTCTCATCGCCACGCCGGGCCGCCTGCTCGATCACGTGCAGCAAAAGACGCTCAACCTGGGCCAGGTGCAGATGCTCGTGCTGGACGAAGCCGACCGCATGCTGGACATGGGCTTCCTGCCCGACCTGCAACGCATCCTGAATCTGCTGCCGAAAGAACGCCAGACGCTGCTTTTTTCGGCCACGTTTTCGCCGGAAATCAAGAAGCTCGCGGCGACGTACCTGCGTAATCCGCAGACCATCGAAGTCGCGCGCAGCAACTCGACCGCGACCAACGTGCGCCAGATCGTCTACGAGGTCCACGAGAGCGACAAGTCGGGCGCCGTCGCCCAGATCATTCGCGAGCGCGGACTGAAGCAGGTGATCGTGTTCTGCAACAGCAAGATCGGCGCGAGCCGGCTCGCGCGCGTGCTGGAGCGCGACGGCATCGTGGCGACCGCGATTCACGGCGACCGTTCGCAGAGCGAGCGCATGCAGGCGCTCGACGCGTTCAAGCGCGGCGAGATCGAGGCGCTCGTGGCCACGGACGTCGCGGCGCGCGGTCTCGACATCGCCGAACTGCCGGCGGTCATCAACTTCGACCTGCCGTTCAACGCGGAAGATTACGTGCACCGCATCGGCCGGACGGGGCGTGCGGGCGCTTCGGGCGACGCGCTGTCGCTGTGCAGCCCGAACGAGCGCAAGCAGCTGGCCGACATCGAAAAGCTGATCAAGCGTCCGCTGGAAGTCGAGACGCTGCAGGTTGCCACGCCCATGCGGCGCGACGCAGCCCGCCGCGACGAGCGGCCGGCGCGCGGCGAGCGCACCGAGCATCGGCATGGCGCGCGGGAAGAGTCGGGTTCGCGCCGCCGCACGTCGAGCGCATACGACCGGCCGCGCGGGCGTCAGCAGCCGGTGGACGAATTCTTCCTGAAGCCGTATGAACCGTCGCCCTCGGCGATGAAGCGTCAAGAGGAAACCGTCGAACCCGAGCGCAAGAGTGTCTCGAAGCAGCCGCTGGCGGCGCTCCTGGGCGGACTCGGCATGCCGCGCAAGACGTCCTGAGCCTGCGCGCGTTCATCGGAACGGCAGCCCTTCGCGGCTGCCGTTTTTCGTTTTACGGCACGAATCGCTTCGCCCAATCGGCGATGGCCCGAGCGTAGAACGCATCCAGCGAGCACGCGCTCGCGGCATCGATTCCGAGATGCCGCGCTGCCTGTATGAGCGCGTCGAGCGGAGCGGTGGTGTCGAGCGGCGTCGCGCCGGTCTGCTTGCTGAGTTTCTCGCCGATGTCATTGTTGACGACCGGCACGTGCAGATAGGCGGGCGTCGGCATGCCGAGACACCGCTGAAGATAGATTTGCCGGGCGGTCGAATCGAGCAGATCCGCGCCGCGCACGATGTGCGTGATGCCCGCGTCGGCGTCATCGACGACGACTGCCAGTTGATACGCCCACAAGCCGTCCGCGCGCTTCAGGGCGAAATCGCCGACTTCGGTGGCGAGATCTTGCGACTGCGGCCCTTGCCAGCGATCAACAAACGTAACGCGCGCCGCGTCGCCGTCCGGCACGCGCAGCCGCCACGCGCGCGCCGGGCGGCCGTTCAGCCCGCTGCGGCACGTGCCGGGATACGCGAGCGTCGCATGACGCGCGTGCGCATGCACGAGGGAATCGGCGATCTCGCGCCGCGTGCATCCGCATGGATACACGAGGCCGTCCGCTTGCAACTGCTCGAAGGCCCGAGCGTACGCGTCGTCGCGCCGGCTCTGCCAGACGGGCGGCTCGTCGGAATGCATGCCGAAGCGGGCGAGCGTCGCGAGAATGTCGTCGGCCGCGCCGGGGACCGTGCGCGGCGAATCGACGTCCTCGATGCGCACGATCCACGTTCCGCCGTGCGCGCGGGCATCCAGAAAACTCGCGAGCGCGCTGACGAGCGATCCCGCGTGCAGCGGGCCTGTCGGTGAAGGCGCGAAGCGGCCGCGATAGATCATTACCGAGGCTTAAGCCGCCTGGCCGACTTTCGCGTCCGGGTGACACGCGGGGCACGTCTCGCCCGGCTTGTAATACGGCGATTGCTGGTCTTCGACGCTCACCACCGCGCGGCAGCCGAAGCACTGCGCGGTCGCCGTCGGCTGGAGGTTCGGATCGAGCGCGGTGCGGTAGTCGAACACGAAGCAGTCGCCGGTGTAATGCGCGCCGCCCACTTGCTCGAAGTATTTCAGAATGCCGCCTTCGAGCTGATAAACATGCTCGATGCCGACTTCCTTCATGTGAATCGCGGCTTTCTCGCAGCGAATCCCGCCCGTGCAGAACGACACCACGGTCTTGCCTTCGAGGTCCGCGCGGTTCTGCTCGATCACCTCGGGGAACTCGCTGAACTTCGTGATGCGATAGTCGAGCGCGTTCTCGAACGTGCCGACGTCCACTTCGAACGCATTGCGCGTGTCGAGCATCACGACAGGGCGGCCGGCGTCGTCGTGACCGCGGTCGAGCCAGGCCTTGAGCGTGGGCGCATCCACGGACGGCGCGCGGCCCAGTTCCGGCTTGATCGCGGGCTTTTTCATCGTGATGATTTCGCGCTTGAGCCTCACCAGCATGCGGCGAAACGGCTGCGTCTCGGAGAAGCTCTCCTTGAACTGCAGATCGGCGAAACGGCCGCCGAAGAGGGCGTCCGTCCGAATGTAGTCGATGAACTCGCGCACTTGCGCGACCGGCCCCGCGATGAACAGATTGATGCCCTCCGGCGCAAGCAGGATCGTGCCCTTGAGGCCGAGCGCATTGCAGCGTTCGGTGACGAGCGGCCGCCACGCGGCGCCGTCCTCGATGGTGACGAATTTGTAGGCGGAGAGATTCAGTATGCTCATGATCGGATACGGGTGAAACATGTCGAAACGGGACCAGGCGCGGCACGCATGCGTCGCGCGAAACCGCTATTATCCCGCAAACGGCGGGCGCGTCCGGCGCGGCGCGCGGCCCCGCTCGGCGATTCCCTGCGCGTGCCCGATTTCGAGAGCGGCGGGCGCCTTATCCGTTCGGCCAACGCGGCCCTCGCGGGCAATTTCGCGACAGCCCGCATGTACAATATCGGCATGTCAGATCCCCGCTTCGTTCATCTCCGCGTCCACTCCGAATTCTCGATTGCCGACGGCATCGTGCGGCTGGACGACGTCGTCAAATCGGCCGCCGAAGACGGTCAGGGCGCGCTCGCGCTGACCGATCTCGCCAATGCTTTCGGCCTCGTGCGCTTCTACAAGGAAGCGCGCGGCAGGGGCGTGAAGCCCATTGCGGGCTGCGATGTCTGGATCACGAATCCCGCCGACCGCGACAAGCCTTCGCGCCTGTTGCTGCTCGTGCGCGACAAGACCGGCTATCTGAATCTGTGCGAACTGCTGAGCCGCGCGTGGCTCACGAATCAGTATCGCGGCCGCGCGGAAGTGATGGTCGAATGGCTCGAAGAAGGGCTCGCTGAAGGGCTGCTGGCGCTCTCCGGCGCGCAGACCGGCGACATCGGCATGGCGTTCGCGGCGGGCAACACCGCGAGCGCGGAGCGCCACGCCGAGCGCTGGGCGAAGCTCTTTCCGAACGCGTTTTACATCGAATTGCAGCGCGCCGGCCAGCCCGGCGAGCAGGCGTACATTCTGGAGGCCGTCGCGCTCGCCGCGAAGCTGCGCCTGCCGGTGGTCGCCACGCATCCGCTGCAGTTCATGACCCCGGACGACTACACTGCGCACGAAGCGCGCGTGTGCATTTCCGAGGGCGACATTCTCGCCAATCCGCGCCGCCAGAAGCGTTTCACGACCGAGCAGTACTTCCGCACGCAGGACGAGATGTGCGCGCTTTTCGCGGACATTCCGTCGGCGCTCGCGAATACGGTCGAAATCGCCAAGCGCTGCAATCTCACGCTCGAACTCGGCAAGCCGAAGCTGCCGCTTTTCCCGACGCCCGACGGCATGTCGCTCGACGACTACCTCGTGCAGTTGTCGAAGGAAGGCCTCGAAGTGCGGCTCGCGCAGCTTTACCCGGACGAGGCCGAGCGCGACGCGCAGCGCGACACGTATTACAAGCGGCTCGACTTCGAGTGCGGGACCATCATCAAGATGGGCTTTCCGGGCTACTTCCTGATCGTCGCCGACTTCATCATGTGGGCGAAGAACAATGGCGTGCCGGTCGGCCCGGGGCGCGGCTCGGGCGCGGGTTCGCTCGTCGCGTATGCGCTCGGCATCACGGATCTCGATCCGCTGCGCTACAACCTGCTCTTCGAACGCTTCCTGAATCCGGAACGCGTGTCGATGCCCGACTTCGATATCGACTTCTGTCAGGAAGGGCGCGACCGCGTCATCCAGTACGTGAAGGGCAAGTACGGCGCGGACGCCGTCTCGCAGATCGCGACCTTCGGCACGATGGCGGCGAAGGCGGCGGTGCGCGACATCGGCCGCGTGCTCGATCTCGGGTACATGTTCACGGACGGCATCGCGAAGCTCATTCCGTTCAAGCCGGGCAAGCACGTGACTATCGCGGATGCGATGAAGGAAGAGCCGGCGCTTCAGGAGCGTTTCGACTCCGAAGACGAAGTACATCAGTTGCTGGAGCTCGCGCAGCGCGTCGAGGGCTTGACGCGTAACGTCGGCATGCACGCGGGCGGCGTGCTGATCGCGCCCGGCAAGCTCACCGATTTCTGCCCGCTCTACACGCAGGGCGAGGACGGCGGCGTCGTCAGCCAGTACGACAAGGACGACGTGGAAGCCGTCGGCCTCGTGAAGTTCGACTTCCTGGGCCTGACCACGCTCACGATTCTCGACTGGGCCGAACGGTATATCCGCCGGCTCGATCCGAGCAAGCGCGACTGGAGTCTCGCGCAAGTGCCGCTGGACGATCCGGCTTCGTTCACCATCCTCAAGAAGGCGAACACCGTCGCCGTGTTCCAGCTGGAAAGCCGCGGCATGCAGGGCATGCTGAAGGACGCGCAGCCGGACCGCTTCGAGGACATCATCGCGCTGGTGGCGCTGTATCGCCCTGGCCCGATGGACCTGATTCCGAGCTTCTGCGCGCGCAAGCATGGGCGCGAGATCGTCGAGTATCCGGACCCGCGCGTCGAACCTGTTCTGAAAGAGACCTACGGCATCATGGTCTATCAGGAGCAGGTGATGCAGATGGCGCAGATCATCGGCGGCTACTCGCTCGGCGGCGCGGACTTGCTGCGTCGCGCGATGGGCAAGAAAAAGCCCGAGGAAATGGCCAAGCACCGCGAGATTTTCGCGGAAGGCGCGGCCAGGAACGGCCTCACGCGCGAGAAGTCCGACGAGATCTTCGACTTGATGGAGAAGTTCGCGGGCTACGGCTTCAACAAGTCGCACGCGGCGGCGTATGCGCTGCTCGCGTACTACACGGCGTGGCTCAAGGCGCATCATCCGGCGGAATTCATGGCGGCCAACATGTCGCTCGCCATGGACGACACCGACAAGGTGAAGATCCTCTTCGAGGATTGCATCGCCAACGGCATGACGGTGCTGCCGCCGGACATCAATCAGTCGGCGTATCGCTTCGAACCGGTCGCGGAGGCGGACGGCAAGCGTTCGAAGACCATCCGCTACGGTCTGGGCGCGGTGAAGGGCAGCGGGCAGAACGCGATCGAAGAGATCTTGCGGGCGCGCGAGGACGGCGCATTCACCGACCTCTTCGACTTCTGCGAGCGCATCGACCGGCGCGTCGTCAACCGGCGCACGGTCGAGGCGCTGATTCGTGCCGGCGCGTTCGACGCGCTGCACGCCAATCGCGCGCAACTGCTCGCTTCGGTCCCGCTCGCGATGGAGGCCGCCGAACAGGCCGCCGCGAACGCGATGCAAGCGGGCCTCTTCGACATGGGCGACACGCCGCTGCAGAAGCACGAACTCGTCGACGAGCCCGCGTGGTCGGACAAGAAGCGTCTGCAGGAAGAAAAGACGGCGCTCGGCTTCTATCTGTCGGGGCATCTTTTCGACGCCTACAAGGGCGAAGTGCGCCGCTTCGTGCGCCAGAAGATCGGCGAGCTGAAGGAAGGCCGCGACAAGCTCGTCGCGGGCGTGATTTCGTCGATGCGTACGCAGATGACCCAGCGCGGCAAGATGCTGATCGTCAATCTCGACGACGGCACCGGTCAGTGCGAAGTGACCGTGTTCAACGAGCAGTTCGAAGCGAACAAGGCGCTTTTCAAGGAAGACGAACTGCTGGTGGTGCAGGGGCAGGCGCGCAACGACGCGTTCACGGGCGGCATCCGCTTCACCGTCGATACGGCGATGGATCTCGAACGCGCGCGTAGCCGCTACGCGCAAGCCGTGAAGGTGGAGATGAACGGCAATGCCGACGCGTTGCGGCTGCGTCGTGTGCTGGAAGCGCATGCGGCAGGCGAACAGGCCGCGCCGTCGCCGATGCCGGTCAGAGACAATGGCCGACAGCGTCAGAGCGCCGCGCCGATTCCCAATGGACTCAACGTGAGCATCGTCTATCGCAGCGAGCACGCCGAAGGCGAAGTGCGTTTAGGCGACGCGTGGCGCGTCAAGCCGACCGACGATCTCATCAGCGCGCTGCGCGGGGAGTTCGCGGGGAGTGAGATCGAGATTGTTTATTGATGCGGTCGCCGGCCCAGATAGGCGAGCTTGAGGAATCTGTAGTACACCGTCTGGGCGTTGAAGACGGCGATCATGAAGCCCGAGCGCCCGTCGAGAAAACCACGCCGGAGCACGTAGGTTCTGAAGAAGGCCCATAGACCGCGCGTTACAGCCATGCCAAGACTCGCGCGCTTGCCCGCGGCATGGCGTTGTCGCGCGCCGGCCGTCGAGTAGGCGTCGAGCTTGCGCAGGACCGTCTCGAAGTCTTCATAGGAGTAGTGCAGCAGTTTGCCTTCGAGTCGTGCCACCGCCGCGCCCGGCGCCACGACGAGCCGTTCATGCACGAGATCGTCGGAGAAGCGCGCCGTGCCGCGCCTGAAAAGCCGGGGAATCCAGTCGGGGTACCAGCCGCTGTGCCGGATCCAGTCGCCGCAAAAGCTGGAGAGCCGGTCTATCGCGTAGACATCCGCGTCCGGCTTTGCGATGGCGCGGCGGATGGCGGCGGCAAGTTCGGGCGTTACGACTTCGTCGGCGTCGATCGACAGCACCCAGTCGGTCGAGAGCGCGTCGAGCGCGCGATTCTTCTGCGGCCCGAAGCCGGGCCAGTCGGGCGCGCTTACCACGCGTGCGCCATGCTGTCGCGCGATGTCGGCGGTCCCGTCGGCGCTGCCGCCGTCGATCACGACGATATCGTCGGCGAAGGATACGGATTCGAGGCATTGCGCGAGCCGCGCCGCTGCATTGTGCGTGATGATGGCGATGCCGAGGCTGCCGTGCGTCATGTCGTCGGGCCGTGTTGTTCGTGGCGCGTATTGTAGAACCATCGACCGGCCAGGCGCGTGCCTTCCTGAGTCCGGCACGCCCGGCGGTTTACAATGGCGGATTGTTGTGGCGTCCGGCGTTACCCGCTGGCGCGGCCTTCTTCCTGGCTGGCGGGTGCGGCGGCCGGGGCTTCGCAACGCAGAGGACGATTTGAGCGAGAACTCGAGCGAAAAGCAGACACTGAGAAAGACCATCGGCGAAGGCAGCACGACGACGCCCGCAGCCGTCATGAAGCGGCTCTGGCCGTATCTGCGGCCGCTCATGGGTATCGTGCTCCTCGGACTCGTGGCGATGGGCTTCGTCGCGGCCAGCGAAGCCGGCATTCCCATGCTGCTCAAGCCGCTGCTCGACCACGGCTTCGGCACTCGGGGCAGCGAAAGTGCCAAATGGATCGTGCCCGTCGCGGTGATCGGCCTCGCGCTCGTGCGAGGCGTCGCGCAATACGCGTCGGGGTATCTGCTCTCGTACGTGTCGAACAAGATCCTGTTGCAACTGCGGCTGCAGATGTTCGAGCGCATGATTCACACGAGCGCAGGCTTCTTTCAGCGCGAGACGGCGAGCACGGTCATCAACGCGATCGTGTTCGAGGTCAACCAGATCCTGCAGGTGCTGTCGAGCGTCGTCGTCACGCTGGTGCGCGATTCGCTTACGGTCGTCTTCCTGCTCGGGTACCTGTTCATTCTCAACTGGCGGCTGACGCTGATCGTCGCGCTCATCCTGCCGGGCATCGGCTGGCTCGTGTCGAAGATCAACCGGCGCTTGCGGCGTCTGAACCGCGAGCACCAGATGCTCACGAACGACCTTTCCTACATCGTCGAGGAGACGGTGGGCGGCTACAAGGTCGTCAAGGTCCACAACGGCGAGCCGTACGAAATCGGGCGCTTCACCGAGATGAGCAGCCGCCTGCGCGGTTACGCCATGCGCATGCAGGTGTCGGGCGGTCTCGCTCAGCCGCTCACGCAGTTTCTCGCTTCGATCGCGCTCGCCATCGTCATCACGATCGCCGTGCTGCAATCCGCGAGCGACCAGACGACGGTCGGCGGCTTCGTGGCGTTCGTCACGTCCATGCTGCTCGTGATTTCGCCGCTCAAGCATCTGATCGACGTGAACCAGCCGCTGCAGCGAGGCATGACGGCGGCCGAACTCATCTTCGGCCTCATCGACGAGCCGCCGGAGCCGGCGGGCGGCGGGCGGCGGCTAGAGCGCGCGCAGGGCAGCATCGAGTTTCGCAACGTCTCGTTCAATTACGGCACGCAGGAGCGGGCCACGCTGGATCACGTCTCGTTCAAGGTCGCGCCGGGAGAGATGGTCGCGCTCGCCGGTCCGTCGGGCAGCGGCAAGACCACGCTCGTCAATCTGTTGCCGCGCTTTTTCGATCCTGCCGAGGGCGAAGTGCTCGTCGACGGCGTGCCGCTCACCGACTACGCACTGGCGGATCTGCGCTCGCAAATGGCGATGGTGAGTCAGGACGTCGTGCTCTTCAACGACAGCATTGCCGCCAACGTCGCATACGGCACGGTGCCGGACCGCGACCGCGTGCTCGCCGCGCTGGCGGCCGCGAATCTGGCCGATGTCGTCGCTTCAATGCCGGACGGCATCGACACCTTGATCGGCGGCAACGGCATGCGTTTGTCGGGCGGTCAGCGTCAGCGCCTCGCCATCGCGCGCGCCATCTACAAGAACGCGCCGATCCTGATTCTCGACGAAGCCACGTCGGCCCTTGATTCGGAGTCCGAGCGGCACGTTCAGTCCGCGCTCGAAACGCTGATGAAAGGGCGCACGACGCTCGTCATCGCGCACCGGCTCTCGACTATCGAGCGCGCGGACCGCATTCTCGTGCTGGAGGCGGGCAAGATCGCGGAGCAGGGCAGCCACGCGGAACTGCTGCGCCACAACGGGCTCTACGCGCATCTTCATCGCATCCAGTATCAGCAGCAGGCGGCCTGACGTATCGTCGGCCGCTTCCAAAACTCGCCTTTGCCGAACGACCGGTTCCACCACATGCAAGCGATCGCAGAATGAAGCGGGTTCTGATAGTGAAAGTCAGCTCATTGGGCGACGTGATTCAGGCGCAGGCCGTCGTCGGCGACCTGCATCGCGCGTTTCCGGGCGTACAGGTGGATTGGGCGGTGGACGAAAACTTCGCCGATATCCCGCGCTGGAATCCCGGCGTCGCGCGCGTGCTGTGCGCGCCGCTGCGCCGCTTCAAGAAGGCGCGCAACCTCGCGGATCTGCGAGCCATCTGGTCGTCGATTCACGATTTGCGGCGCGAACGCTATGACGCGATCTTCGATCTGCACGGCGTCTACAAGAGCGCGATCATCTCTTTTCTCGCACGTTCGCGGCGCCGCTTCGGCTACGCGAACATCAACCTCGGGGAACGGGGCGCGGCCTTCGCGTACACACATCGCTTTGCGCCGCGTCACGATGCGAACGCCTGGCAGGGCATGCGTCAGACGCTCGCCGACACCCTCGGCTATTCCATCGACGCCGCTCCGCCCAGCGTGTTCGCCATTCCGAAACCGGCGAAGCCGCTCGCCGTGAGCGCCGATGTGCCGTTCGCGCTGTTGTTCCACGCGACGTCGAAGCCGGAGAAGAAGTGGCCGGTCGAGAACTGGATCGCGGTGGCGAAGGTTATCGTCGAGCAAGGCATGACGCCGCTTCTGCCGTGGGGCTCGGATGCCGAGCGCCTCGACGCCGAGGCCATCGCCGAGCGCGTGCCGAGTGCGCGTGTGTTGCCGAAGCTGAGCATCGAAGAGGTCGCGCAGCATATCGCGCGCGCGGCGCTCGTCGTCGGCACCGACACGGGCCTCGTGCACCTCGCAAGCGAACTCCGGCGACCGACCGTGATGATTTTCAGCGCGACCTCGCGGCCGCACTTCGGTGTGAATGTGCCGGGCGTGTCGGTCTCGGTCGGCGACAGCGGCAATCCGCCGTCGGTCCAGGAGGTGCTTTCAGCTATTGATTCAGTGAGACCAGGCCGTTGAAGATTCTGTTTGTCAATTTTCACTGTGGCCGCGGTGGCGGCCACGACACGTATATCGTCGCAATCGCACGCGGGCTGTCTGCCCGTCATCAGGTCTTCGTCGCCGCGCCGGGATCGAGTCGTCTCTATGAAAAGGCGTGCGCGGTGAAAGGCGTCACGGCCGTGCCGATGGACTTTCCCGCGAAACTCAAGGACGTCGCGCGCATGTGGGGAGCGTGGCGCGCGCTGCGGGCGCTGCTCCAGCGCGAGCAGTTCGATGTCATCCACGTGAACGGCTCGCCGGATCACCGCCTGCTCTTGCTCGTCATGTTGCGGTGGAAGGGGCCGCGGCCGCGTATCGTTTTCACGAAGCACAACTCCATCGCCATCAAGCGCGACTTCCTGACCCGGCTGCGCGCCACCCGCGCGACGGACGAAGTGATCGCCGTGTCCGACTCCACCGCGGAACTCGTGCGGCAATCGGTGTACGCGCATTGTCCGCTGACCGTCGTGAAGAACGGCATCGACATGGCGAAGTACGCGCCGCGCGATGCCGCAAGCGCCGCCGCGAAGCGGCTGACGATGCTCGGCCCCGACCGCGCGAGGCGGCTCGTGCTCGGTACGGTCACCGGCTTCGATTCGTATAAGGGAACCATGGACATGATCGCAGCCGTCGCGGGCCTTCCGGGCGAGGTGCGCGAACGGGCGATCGTGGTCGTGGTCGGCACGGAGCCGAGCGAGGAGCAACGGCGGACCATCGAGGCCCTCGGGGTACAAGACAGCGTGCACGTCGTCGGATTCGTGGAGAATGTGCCGGACTACATCGCGACGTTCGACATCGGTTTCGTCCTTTCGTATGCCGTGGAGACGGTGTCGTTCGCCTGCCGCGAGATGATGGCGATGGGCAAGCCCGTGATGGTCACGCGTTACGCGGGCCTGCCCGAGAATATCGACGACGGCATCGACGGCTGGATCGTCGAGCCGCGCGACGTGAGTGGCATTGGAGCGGTACTGCGAAAGATCGTCGCCGATCGCGCGCGCCTGCCGCAGATGGGCGCTCGTGCGCACGAGAAAGCCGTACGCGAGTTTTCGAGCGATCGCTTCGTCGCGGCGACCGAGGCGGTGTATCGGCGTGCCGCAGCGGCGCTCGCCGACTGACGCGCTCCGTCACCGTTCTTTTCAGTGTCCAACAGGGTCCCCAGCTCAATGCCGAAACCGGTCATTCACATCATCAACGGATTCATGAATGAATACGGCGGCAGCGAGCAGGAAGCCCTGCATCTCGCGCGTCTGTTGAGGGACCGCAGCGAACTGTCGCTGTGGTCGCCTTCGTCACGGTGCTCGCCGGACCTCGCCCGTCGCCATGGAATCAGGCGCATCCACATGGGTATCGGCGGGGCGAACCGTCCTCACGGCGGTACGTTCGTCTTCGTCGGCACGCACTGGCGCAACAGGCTGTGGCCGTATCTGAGCCGGGCGCCGCAACGCCTGATCTATGTCTTCAACACGTTTCACCCGAAGATACTGGCGCTTACCGCGACGCATCCGCCGATGCTCCGCTGGCCGAAGACCGAGTACGTTTTCATTTCCGAATTCCAGCGGAAGCTGCTCGGCGTGGAAGGCGAGGTGCAGCCTTCTCCTATCGACATCGCTCAGTTCACGCCGATGCCGCGTCCGCGTTCCGGTGGACGGCTCGTGATCGGACGCCTGAGCCGCGACACGCTCGACAAGCACGATCTCGACGACGTACCGCTCTATCGCGCGTGGGCCGACGCTGGCGCGGACATACGGCTCCAAGGCGCGACCACTCTGCGCGCGGCGGCGTCAGACGCGCTCACGGGAACACCGCACGTCGAGATCCTGCCGGAAGGGGCGATCGGGGCAGTCGACTTTCTGCGCAGCATCGATGTCTTTTATTATCGAACGGGCGCGCATGTCGAAACGTTCGGGCGCGTGGTGCTGGAAGCCATGGCATGCGGCCTGCCCGTGGTGTGCCACCGGCGCGGCGGCTACGCGGACTGGATTCGGCATGGCGAGAACGGCTTCCTGTTCGATACCACCGAGCAGGCGCGCGGTTTCGTCGACGGCTTGCTCGCGGATTCGTCGCTGCGCGCATCGATTGGGGAACGCGCGCGGCGCACGGTGGAATCGCTGTATTCGGATGAGGCGTTGCGACGCCGTGCGGACTTCTACTTGCGGCCGGCGCAGTGAAGAAAAGAATCGAGGCGGACGCGACGACGCCCGAAAAACGGGGTAGCGGAACAACATAATGCAAGTCAACACAATCTCGAGGCTGGGCCGCACGGGCACCGAGTCCTACCAGCTGGTTCTGGCGAGGTGGTTCGCCATCGTCACGCTTTGGCTCGTGCCCATCTCGACCGCGGGAGTCAATCTCGCCTCGGGCGCGTTCGCCTTGCTCGCGTTGACGTCCCCGGAAGTCTGGCGGCGCGCGCCCGCGTTGCGCATGCGCTCGCCAGCCGGCTTCGCCGCTCTCGTGCTTTTCGCCGCGCTGACGGTGAGCCTCGCGTATAGCTCGCCCGGCGTACACGAAGCGTTCGACTTCCTGATGAAGTACCGCAAGCTCCTGTTCATTCCGCTGCTCGTTCTCGTTTTCGGCGATGACAACTCGTCCGCCTGGGCGAGGGCGGCCGTGTGGGGCCTCTTAGCGACGCTCGTCCTGACGATGGTGCTCACGTACACGAACTACTTCGGCTGGACGGCGGTCGGCCCGATGCACGGCACCGACGCGATGACCCGACCTTGGGTGTTCAAGGACCACATCTCGGGCGGCCTCATGATGGCGTTTCTCGTATGCCTGTCGTTTTCGCTTGCCAAAGCGACGAAGAACGCGGGCGGCAAGGCGCTGTATCTGGTTGCGCTGGCCGCGATGGTGAACGTCCTCTTCGTGCTTCAGGGGCGCACGGGGCAGGTCGTGGCGATCGCGTATATCGCCATTTTTCTGGTGGTGCACGCGACGCGGTTTCGTCGCTACGACAAACGCACGCGCTGGATCGTGGCGCTCGGCGCATTGACGGTGTGCGCGTGCGTCGCCGCGTTCGTGTTGTATTCGAAAGACTCGCGCCTTGCCGATACGGCGCAGGAAGTCACGCAGTTCGAAACGCAGAACAAGAATACGTCGATGGGCGTGCGGCTCGAATTCTATCGGCGCAGCATCGAACTGATGGCGCACCGGCCCATTGCCGGCTACGGTGTGGGAAGCGTACGCAGTCAGTTCGAGCGGCTCGCCAGCACGCAGACCGGCGCGCGGGCGGCCATGGCGGGCAATCCACACAATGAGTTCTTTTTGATGGGCGTGCAGCTCGGGCTGATCGGCGTCGCGCTCTTCGTGTGGTTCCTGATCGCGGTTGCCAGGGAATGTCAGCGCCTGGTCGAGCCTTCGCGCGATGTGGCAAACGGCTATCTCTTCGCCTTCGTCTTCGGCTGTCTCGCCAATTCCTTGTTGCTCAATTTCACCGAGGGAAACCTGTTCATTTTTCTCATCGGCATACTGATCAGCGCCGCGCCCCGTTGCGAACGCGTCGGGGCAGAAGGGCGGTGTTTTACATCAACACAATGTCATACTGCTCCTGACTCAAATTCGACTCCACCTGCAACGAAACCGGCTTCCCGATGAAATCCATCAGCATCGCGAGATGCTGTGACTCTTCCTCTAGAAACAGGTCGATGACCTGCTGCGACGCCACCACGCGAAACTCGCGCGGGTTGAACTGCCGCGATTCGCGCATGATTTCGCGTAGCACGTCGTAGCAGACGGTCCGCGGCGTCTTGACCTGCCCTTTGCCCTGACACGTCGGGCACGGCTCGCACAACACATGCGCGAGCGATTCACGCGTGCGCTTGCGCGTCATCTCGACAAGTCCCAGTTGCGAAAAGCCATTCACCGTCACGCGCGTGCGATCCCGCGACAGCGCTTTCTTGAGTTCGCCCAACACCTGATCGCGATGCTCGACATTCTCCATGTCGATGAAGTCGATGATGATGATCCCGCCGAGGTTCCTCAAACGCAGCTGCCGCGCGATGGTATGCGCCGCTTCGAGGTTCGTCTTGAAGATGGTGTCGTCGAAATTGCGCGCGCCCACATAACCGCCCGTGTTCACGTCGATGGTCGTCATCGCCTCGGTCTGGTCGATCATCAGGTAGCCGCCTGACTTCAGATCCACTCGCCGCGACAGCGCCCGCTGAATCTCCGCCTCGATGTTGTACAGGTCGAAAAGCGGCCGCTCGCCGGTGTAGTGATGCACGCGCGACGCCACCGCGGGCGTGAACTCCGCCGCGAAGTCCGCGAGCATCTGATACGTCTCGCGCGAATCGACCTGAATGCGCGTGGTCTCGTCGTTCACGAAATCGCGCAACACGCGCTGCGCGAGGTTCAAGTCCTGATAGAGCAGCGTGGTCGGCGGCACGCGCTGCGCCTGTGTCACGATGGTCGCCCACGTCTTGCGCAGATAGGCGACATCGGCGGCCAGCTCCTCGCTCGACGAATCTTCCGCGATGGTGCGCACGATGTAGCCGCCTTTCTCGTCGGCGGGCAGCACCGCCGTCAGGCGCGCGCGCACGGCCTCGCGTTCCGCCTCGCTTTCGATCTTCTGCGAGATGCCTATATGCGGCTCCTGCGGCAGATACACGAGAGTGCGTCCCGCGATGCTCACCTGCGTCGACAGCCGCGCGCCCTTCGTGCCGATGGGGTCCTTCACGACCTGCACCATCAGCGCCTGGCCTTCGAACACGATCTTCTCGATCGGAACATGCGCGGCGGACCCATGCGCCTCGCCCGCGATGCGCGGATGCCAGATATCGGCCACATGAAGAAACGCGGCGCGCTCCAGACCGATGTCGATGAACGCGGACTGCATGCCCGGCAACACACGCACGACCTTGCCGAGATACACATTGCCGACGCGCCCGCGCGAAAGCGTGCGCTCGACGTGAAGCTCCTGAACGGCGCCTTGCTGAACCAGTGCGACGCGGGTTTCCTGCGGTGTGACGTTGATCAGGATTTCTTCGTTCATGGCCTGTTTAGAATTCGACGCGCGCCACGCGCAAGAGTGCTGCGGTTTCGAAAAGGGGCAGACCCATGATACCCGAATAGGACCCCTCGATTCGCTCGATGAACGCCGCCGCGCGGCCCTGAATGCCATACGCGCCCGCCTTGCCGAGCGGCTCGCCCGTCGCGGCATAGCGTTGCAGCGCAGCACGCTCGACAGCGGCGAAGCGCACCGTCGAACGCGACAGCGCGACTTCCAGCAGCGTGCCTTCGGCATCCACGACCGCAAGCGCGGTCAGCACTTCGTGCTCGCGGCCGGCGAGGCGTTCGAGCATCGCGACGGCATCGGCTTCATGCAAAGGCTTGCCGAGAATCAGACCGTCGATGGTGACGGTTGTATCGGCGACAAGAATCGGCGCGAGTGCATGTCCGCCGGCAATCAAACGCGCGCGGGCCGCCTTCGCCTTCAGCGCGCAGACGCGCACGACGTACGCGTCCGCGGCCTCGCCCGGAAGCTCGGCTTCGAGGGCTTCGGCGTCTTCATCGGGGCGCGGCAGCAGCAGTTCGTATTGGACGCCCAGTTGCCGAAGCAGCTCCTGACGGCGCGGGCTTTGCGAGGCGAGATAAACGAAGGGGTAAGCGGAGGAGTGAGCGGGCATCGGCGAAAAGGTCTCGAAGAAGTGCGCGCGTGGTCGGACCGCACAGCAAGCCTGAACGAAGACCTGAGCGCAAAGCCCAGCGGCCCGGACTCACGCGCGATGGTAGGGATGATTCTGCGTGATGCTCCACGCGCGGTAAAGCTGTTCGGCCAGCAGCACGCGAACCATGCCGTGAGGCAGCGTAAGGCTGGAGACGCGCAACATCAGTTCGGCGCGCGCCTTCACTTCGGGCGCGAGGCCGTCGGCGCCGCCAATCACGAACGCGACATCGCGCCCGTCCTGCTGCCAGCCGGGCAGGGCGTTCGCGAGTTGCATCGTGGTCCAGTCGCGGCCGCGTTCGTCGAGCGCGACGACGCGCGCGTTCTTCGGCAACACGGCTTGAATTCGCTGCCGCTCGGCAGTCATCACGCTCTCGGCATTGCGTCCGGACGAGCGTTGCTCGGGCTTGATTTCCTTGAGTTCAATGCGCAGCTCGGGCGGCATGCGCTTCGCGTACTCGTCGAACCCGCTTTCGATCCAGTCGGGCATCTTGTGTCCGACGGCCAGGATGTAGAGCTTCATGAAGGCGCGAGCCTTCAGGCCTGCTTGCGCGCGGTCTTGCGCGCCGGGCGTTTCACCGCGGGCTTGTTGTCATCCGTGTCTTCGTCTTCCTCGTCGTCATCGGTGACGCTCGCGCCGCCGAACATGTTCGGCTTTTGCAGCTTCACGCGCACGGGCTTGTCGCCCCAGACCTCCTCGAGGTTGTAGTACTGGCGCAGCGCCGGTTGCAGGATATGAACGACCGCGTCGCCGCAATCGACCAGCACCCATTCGCCGATCTCTTCGCCTTCCGTGCTGATGATGTCGCCACCCGCTTCCTTGACCTTTTCGCGCACGCTGTTGGCAAGCGCCTTGGTCTGCCGGTTCGACGTCCCGCTCGCCACGACCACGCGGTCGAACAGCGACGTCAGGTGGCTCGTGTTGAACACCTTGATGTCTTGCGCCTTGACGTCTTCGAGACCGTCGATGATCGCGCGTTGCAGCTTTTGAAGTTCCATGGTTGCTGTGTCTTTACCGTGTCCGGTACAGGTGATGTTGAACAATATAGTCCCATACGGCGGAAGGGACCTGAGCGCGCAGTTCGCGCGTGCCGTCTTGCGTGCGAGCGTGCTCGCGGATCGCCGTGGCGGAGACGTCGAGGCAAAGTGATTCGTCGATCAGCACATGACCGCGCGGACTCGCGCAGAGCACGTCCGCCGACGCGCGGCGGGCGGCCACTTCCTGCGCCACTTCGTCGGGCAGCACACGCAGATCGAAGCCCGGCCGCGCCTCGACGCAAATGTGCGCGTAGTCGAAAAGCCGCTTCCAGTCGTGCCATGAATCGAGCTTCACGAGCTGATCGGCGCCGATCAGAAGCGAAAGCGACGCCCCCGCGCCTTCGCGCTCGCGCCACTGAGCGAGCGTGTCGACGGTGTAAGTGGGGCCGTCGCGCTCGATTTCATCGGTCGCGACGGTAATTCTCGCGCCGCCGAGATCGAGCGATTGCGCCGCCGCGCGTGTCATCGCAAGCCGATGATGCGGCGCCGAGACGCCCGCCTTCTGCCACGGCTGGCCGGCCGGCAGCAGCACGAGTTCGGTCAGCTGCAATAGCGCGGCGAAGCGCCGGGCGAGCGCGAGATGTCCGTTGTGAATCGGATCGAACGTGCCGCCGAGCAGGCCGACGCGCTTCTCGCACGGCGCGTCCGGAGTGGCGGCGGAGATCACAGCCATTCGCGGCGCACCAGAAAGTCCCGGTACAGCCGCGCTTCCGGCGTGCCGGGCTCCGGTTGCCAGTCGTAGCGCCAGTTCGCGACCGGCGGCATCGACATGAGAATGGACTCGGTGCGGCCGCCGCTTTGCAGACCGAAATGCGTGCCGCGATCGAAGACGAGATTGAATTCGACGTAGCGCCCGCGCCGGTACGCCTGAAATTCGCGCTCGCGCTCGGTGTACGGCGTGTCGCGCCGCCGCTCGATGACCGGCAGATACGCCGCAAGGAACGCATCGCCGACGCTTCGCATCATCGCGAAGGAACGCTCGAAGCCCGGCTCGGAGAAATCATCGAAAAAGATCCCGCCGATGCCGCGCTGTTCGTTCCGATGCTTGAGGTAGAAGTACTCGTCGCACCACGTCTTGAAGCGCGGGTACAGGTCCGCGCCGAACGGTTGCAGCGCTTCCCGGCATACGCGATGAAAATGCACCGCGTCTTCCTCGTAACCGTAGATGGGCGTGAGGTCCATGCCGCCGCCGAACCAGAAGATCGGCGCTTCGCCGGGCGCGACCGCCGTCAGCATGCGCACGTTCATGTGCACGGTCGGGCAGTGCGGATTGCGCGGATGCATGACGAGCGAGACGCCGAGCGCCTCGAAGCCGCGGCCTGCCAGTTGCGGACGCGCCGCGCTGGCCGAAGGCGGCAGGGCGTCGCCCGCGACGTCCGAGAAACCGATGCCGGCCCGCTCAAAAAACCCGCCGCCTTCGAGAATGCGCGTCACGCCGCCGCCGCGCAGATGCGCGCCCGGCTGGCGAGTCCAGGCGTCGGTGGCGAAGGGCGTGCCGTCGAACGCGCCGAGCGTGTCGGCGATGCGCGTTTGCAGGCCCGTCAGATAGTCGCGCACCGCCGCGATATCGTGCGATGCGTCTCTTTGTGCCTCGCGGTCCGCGCTGCGTTTCGGTTCACTCATCGATGGATGCACTGCGCCAGCCGGCTGGCGCGAAAGTCGTGGTTCTCTTCAAAACGCGCTGCCGGACACGAGGTCCGGCAGCGCGGGTTCGGCGAAGCGGAAAACTCCGCGTCACCCGTGGCGGTCGGCCTGCTTGCGGCTCACCGCCCGGTAACCGATGTCCCGGCGATACTGCATGCCGTCGAACGAGATCTGATTGACTGTATCGTAGACCACGGATTGCGCGCCGCGCACCGAATCCGCCAGCCCGACGACGCACAGCACGCGTCCGCCCGAGGTCGTCAGCTTGCCGTCAGCCAGCGTCGTGCCCGCGTGGAACGTCACGGCATTCTCCGTTTCGGCCGGAATGCCGTTGATGCGGTCGCCCTTGCGCGGCGCGTCCGGGTAGTTGTGCGCGGCCAGCACGACGCCGAGCGCCGTGCGCCGATCCCACTCCAGTTCCGCGCCGTCGAGCTTGCCGTCGATGGCCATTTCCACGACCTTCGAGAAATCGCCCTTGAGGCGCGCCATGATCGGCTGCGTTTCCGGGTCGCCCATTCGGCAGTTGAATTCGAGCGTCTTCGGATTGCCGTTCGCGTCGATCATCAGGCCCGCATACAGAAAGCCGGTATAGCGGATGCCTTCGTTCTCCATGCCGCGCACCGTCGGCAGGATGATTTCGCGCATCACGCGGGCGTGCAGTTGCGGCGTGACGATCGGCGCGGGCGAATACGCGCCCATGCCGCCGGTGTTCGGGCCCTTGTCGCCGTCGAGCAGGCGCTTGTGGTCCTGGCTGGAAGCGAGCGGCAGCACGTGCTTGCCGTCCACCATCACGATGAAGCTCGCTTCCTCGCCGGTCAGGAATTCTTCGATGACCACGCGCGCGCCCGCATCGCCGAACTGGTTGTCGGCGAGCATGGAATCGACGGCGGCGTGCGCTTCTTCGGCGCTCATCGCGACGACCACGCCCTTGCCGGCGGCGAGTCCGTCCGCTTTCACGACGATCGGCGCGCCTTTCGCGTCGATGTAGGCGTGCGCGGCGGCGGCGTCCGTGAAGGTCTCGTACTCGGCCGTCGGAATGTTGTGGCGCTTCATGAACGCCTTCGCGAAGTCCTTCGAGCTTTCGAGCTGCGCGGCTTCCTTCGTCGGCCCGAAGATCTTCAGCCCGCGCGAGCGGAACAGGTTCACGATGCCCGCCGCGAGCGGCGTTTCCGGACCCACGACGGTCAGCGAAACGTGCTCCTTCTCGACGAAATCGGCGAGCGCGGCCGGGTCCGTGATATCGACGTTGCGCAGGCGCTCGTCCTGCGCGGTGCCGCCGTTGCCGGGCGCCACATAGACGATCTGCACGCGCGGCGACTGCGCGAGCTTCCATGCCAGTGCATGTTCCCGACCGCCCGAACCGACGACGAGTAACTTCATTTGAATCCCCGAAAAGCTTGAATGAAAACTGTGGCCGCGCACGCGTACGCGCCTGGTTGCGGCGCGGTCAGAGCGGTCGAAAGGCGGCTCGCGCGGACATCGGCTGCGTCACGCGCCTTTCAATCGTCGAAGCCAAGCGAAAGCCGTTCCAGTCGCGGCGCGGCGAAACCACCGAGCGCGGCGGCTGCCTGCTCCTCGTTACTCGTCGTTGATTGCGGCGTTCGTATAGACTTCCTGCACGTCGTCGAGATTTTCCAGCGCGTCGAGCAGCTTTTGCATTTTCACTGCGTCGTCGCCGCTGAATTCGACTTCCGTCTGCGGCTTCATGGTGACTTCGGCGAGTTCGGCTTTGAAGCCCGCGGCTTCGAGCGCGTCCTTCACCTTCTGGAAGTCGTTCGGCGGGCAGAGCACTTCGATACTGCCGTCTTCGTTCGTCACGACGTCGTCGGCGCCTGCTTCGAGGGCCGCGTCCATCAGCTTGTCTTCGGGCGTGCCCGGCGCGAACAGGAACTGGCCGACGTGGTCGAACATGAACGACACCGAGCCGTCCGTGCCCATGTTGCCGCCGAACTTCGAGAATGCGTGGCGCACTTCCGCGACCGTGCGCGTGCGGTTGTCCGTCATCGTGTCGACGATGATCGCCGCGCCGCCGATGCCGTAGCCTTCGTAGCGGATTTCTTCGTAGTTCGCGCCATCGACGCCGCCGACGCCGCGCTGGATCGCGCGATTGACGTTGTCCTTCGGCATGTTCGCGTCGTAGGCCTTGTCGACGGCGAGCCGCAGGCGCGGATTCGAGTCGATGTCGCCGCCGCCCATGCGGGCCGCGACCTGGATTTCCTTGATGAGGCGCGTCCAGATCTTGCCTTTCTTCGCGTCGGCCGCTGCTTTCTTATGCTTGATGTTGGCCCATTTCGAATGACCCGCCATTACCTTTCTCCGTCGCGCGCCGCGTGAATTCGTGCGCCTAGTGTGCTGTGATGCGTGATTATCGACCGGCCTGCGCGCTGCCTCGCTGAGTGCTTCCAAGCGGCTGCCGGGTCCGCCCGGAGACGCGGCGCAATGCTCGAACGCGCGTCGATTCCGGATCGGAAACAGACCAAAATTTTAGCATGGCGCAACGCCCGGACAGCGGCGTGCGCGCCGGCCGGCCGTCAAAACGAAACCGCCGCGCGAGGGCGCGGCGGTCGGGCGGCGGTCGGGCCGTAAAACCGGACGAGCGGTCAGTTCTTCGTGCCGAAGAGGCGGTCGCCGGCATCGCCGAGACCGGGGACGATATACGCATGCTCGTTCAGATGCGAATCCAGCGACGCCACGTAGAGCTTCACGTTCGGATGCGCGTCCTGGAACACCTTTACGCCCTCGGGCGCGGCGACGAGTGCCACGAAGATGATGTTCTCGTCTTGCACGTTGCGCCGCTTCATCACGTCGACGGCGTGCACGGCGGAGTAGCCGGTCGCGACCATCGGATCGCAGAGAATGAACACGCGCTCTTCGAGATCGGGCGGCAGGCGCACGAGATACTCCACCGGCCGATGATCGTCCGCGCGATACACGCCGATATGCCCGACCCGCGCCGACGGAACGAGGTCGAGCAGGCCGTCCGACATGCCGATGCCCGCGCGCAGCACCGGCACGATCGCGAGCTTCTTGCCGGCGATCACCGGCGCGTCGATTTCCACGAGCGGCGTTTCCACGCGCTTAGTCGTCAACGGCAGGTTGCGCGTGATCTCATAGCCCATCAGCAGCGTGATTTCCCGCAGCAACTCGCGGAACGTGCGCGTCGACGTGTCCTTGTCCCGCATGTGCGTGAGCTTGTGCTGGATCAGCGGGTGATTGAGGATGAAGAGATTGGGAAAGCGGCTGTCTTGTTTCATGGGTCTCGCGCAATGCGCGTCCTGCTCGGGTGATGGTCCTGCCGTGGGCGGTCGCGCGCGGCGCGCTTTTCGGAGAGCGCCGGGCCGACAGTGGCGACAGTTTACCGAAAAGGCCGCCATGACCTAAGAATAATCGCCCGCGATGCGGCCATGCATGCGCCGACGTTGCCGCCCCGATTCTTCTAGAATGCGCGAGAGGGTTTCGACGCGTGCAACGATGCCACGCTGCCACGCTGCCACGCTTGGAACCGATTCGAACACTAAACGACGATCATGGAGGACGGACGATGGATATGGGAATCGCAGGGCGCACCGCGCTCGTGTGCGCGGCAAGCAAAGGACTCGGGCGCGGCTGCGCGGAGGCGCTGGCCGCCGAGGGCGTGAATCTCGTCATCACGGCGCGCACGGCCGAGACGCTCGAAGCGACGGCGGCGAGCATCCGCGCGCAGTATGGCGTGAACGTGCAGGCCGTCGCGTGCGACATCACGACGCCCGAAGGCCACGACGCCGCGCTCGCGGCCTGTCCGCAGCCGGACATTCTGGTGAACAACGCGGGCGGCCCGCCGCCGGGCGACTTCCGCAACTTCACGCATGACATGTGGATCAAGGCGCTGGAAGCGAACATGCTGACGCCGATCGAGCTCATCAAGCGGACCATCGACGGCATGATCGATCGCGGCTTCGGGCGCATCGTCAATATCACGAGTTCGTCGGTAAAGGCGCCTATCGACGTGCTCGGGCTGTCGAACGGCGCGCGTTCGGGACTCACGGGCTTCGTCGCGGGCGTGGCGCGCAAGGTCGCGGCCACCGGCGTCACCATCAACAATCTGCTGCCAGGCACGTTCGACACGGACCGCGTCGCCGTCACCTTCGAGGCGCAGGCCAAGGCGCAGAACATCTCCATCGAAGAGGCGCGTGCGCGTCGCGCGCAGAGTCTTCCGGCCGGGCGCTTCGGCAATCCGGACGAGTTCGGGCGGACCTGCGCGTTCCTCTGCAGCGTCCATGCCGGCTATATCATCGGCCAGAACATATTGATCGACGGCGGCGCTTATCCTGGCACCTACTGACCGGCGACACGACAAGAGGGGAGAAGGCAGCACATGAGCACACGCGTCGCGCTGATTGCGCACGACATGAAAAAGGACGACATCGTCGCGCTCGCGGGCGAGTACGTCGACACATTGGCGCAATGCCAGTTGGTCGCGACCGGCACCACGGGCGCGCGCATCGCGGCGGCGCACGGGCTCGACGTCGAGCGCAAGCTGTCCGGCCCGCATGGCGGCGACCTGCAGATCGGCGGCGAACTGGCGGAAGGGCGCGTCGACGTGGTGATCTTTCTGCGCGATCCGATGACGCCGCAGCCGCACGAGCCCGACATCAACGCGCTGGTGCGCGCCTGCGACGTGCATAACGTGCCGTGCGCGACCAACGTGTCCACCGCGCGCATGATTCTCGACGAGTTGCGCGCCCGGCTCACGCGGGCGCGCTGAAGCATCCACGAAACGAAGGAGACGTTCGAGCGATGACCAAGGCAATCCGATTCGACAAACCCGGCGGCCCCGAAGTCATGAAATGGGTCGATGTGAACGTGGGCGAGCCGGGCAAGGGCGAAATCCGCGTGAAGCATCATGCGGTGGGGCTCAACTTCATCGACGTGTATTTCCGCACCGGCCTCTACCCGATGCCGCTGCCCGGCGGCCTCGGCATGGAAGGCGCGGGCGAAGTCACGGCGGTAGGCGAGGGCGTGACGCAATTCAAGCCGGGCGATCGCGTGGCGTATGCGTCGCGTCCGCCGGGCGCGTATGCGGAAGAACGCGTGATGGCGGCGGATTACGTCGTCAAGCTGCCGGATGCGATCGGCTACGAAGATGCCGCGTCCATCATGCTGCAAGGGCTGACGGCGCAATATCTTCTGCGCCGGACGTATCGCGTGAAGGCGGGCGACACCGTGCTCATTCACGCGGCGGCGGGCGGCGTCGGCATGCTCGCGTGCCAGTGGGCGAAGGCGCTCGGCGCGACGGTCATCGGCACGGTCGGATCGGACGAGAAGGCGGCGCTGGCGAAAGAGCACGGCTGCGATCATCCGATCGTCTACACGCGCGAGAATTTCACCCAACGGGTCCGCGAGATCACGAACGGCGCGGGCGTGCCCGTGGTCTACGATTCCATCGGCAAGGACACCTATGTGGGCTCGCTCGATTGCCTCGCGCCGCTCGGCCTCTTCGTGAGCTTCGGCAATTCGTCGGGGCCGCTGCCGCCCATCGATTCGTCGGAACTCGCCGGGCGCGGCTCGCTCTTCTTCACGCGTCCGACGCTCTTCAGCTATATCGCGAAGCGCAGCGATCTCGATACGATGGCCGCCGACCTGTTCGATATGGTGTCGTCGGGCAAGGTCAAGACGAACGTGCGGCAGCGCTATCCGCTCGCGGACGCGGCGCGCGCCCACGAAGAACTCGAAGCGCGCAAGACGACCGGGTCCACCATACTTTTGCCTTGAGCGCGAGGATGCCGCGCGGCCGGCTCGACTCCATTACCCATAACAAACGATGAGCGAGCCGTCCTTTACCGTCGTCCTGATCGAAGACGAAAAGCAGATCCGGCGCTTCGTGCGCGTGTCGCTCGAAGCGCAGCAGATGACCGTGTTCGAGGCCGAGACCGGCCAGCAAGGGCTGATCGCGGCGGCCACGCGCAAGCCCGATCTCGTGATCGTGGATCTCGGCCTGCCCGATACCGATGGCATCGACGTGATCCGCGAGTTGCGTAGCTGGACCGAGGTGCCGGTGATCGTGCTCTCGGCGCGCACGCAGGAAGAAGAGAAAGTCGCCGCGCTCGATGCAGGCGCGGACGATTATCTGACCAAGCCCTTCGGCGTCTCGGAACTGATGGCGCGTATCCGCGCGCACTTGCGGCGGCGCAATCAGACTGCGGCGAGCGAAACGCCCGTGGTCAGCTTCGGCGATGTCACGGTCGATCTAGCGCTACGGCGCGTCACGCGAAACGGCGAAAGCGTGCATCTGACGCCGATCGAATATCGCCTGCTCGCGACGCTCGTGCGCGACGCGGGTCGCGTGCTGACGCACAGGCATTTGCTGCGCGAAGTGTGGGGGCCGTCGCATGTCGAGAGTCCGCATTACCTGCGCATCTACATGGCGCATCTGCGGCAGAAGCTCGAACGCGACGCCGCGCAGCCGGAGCATATCGTCACGGAAACGGGCGTCGGCTACCGGCTCGCCGGCGCGAACTGAAAGCGCTTACGCCGTAGCGGCAGCGGGCGCATCGAGCGCATCGTCGATAGGCACGTCGCCGCCGACGAAGCCGATTATGCGATTTGTCACGCCGAGCAGCAGGCATCGCATCGCCACTTCCGCGACGTCTTCGCGCGACACCGCCGGCATCTGTTCGACGCGTTCGTCGGCGAGCGCGATCGTCCCGCGCCCCGGCGCATCCGAAAGCGGCCCCGGCCGCAGGATCGCGTACGGCACGCCGCGGCGGGCGACGTAATCGTCGGCTTCGCGCTTCATGCGTGAGTAGTGGCGCAGCGCGAGCGGACTGCGCTGCGGCTGATACGCGGACAACGCGCTCACCACAACCAGTTGCCGCACGCGGCGGCGCTTCGCGTAATCGGCGGTGCGCATGACGGCGTCGCGGTCGATGTCGCGTTCCTCGCTCACGCCTTCCGATTCCGCCGAACCCGCCGCATAGACGACGTGCGTGATGTCGTCCAGCGCATGCGAGAAGTCGTGTGTCAGATCGCCGAGCACGATCTGCGCGCCGAGCGCGGCGAACTCGCTCTTGTGCGCGGACTTGCGCAACAGCGCGCGAAAAGGAATGCCTTCTTCATGCAAACGCCGCGCGACATGGCGGCCCGTGCGGCCGTGCGCGCCGATCAGCAGGACTCTCATCGCCTTCATTCGAGACGCTCCTTGCGTGGACGGTCAGAACACCGTAGGCCATTTTCGCGGCCCTTGCCAGCGTAACGTCATTCGACCGCGCTTGCAGGACTCGCGCCGTCCTTGCGACGCGCCCGCCGCGCTTCCCCGCGCACGCGGATGCGGTCCATGTACAGATACACGACAGGCGTGGTGTAAAGCGTCAGCATCTGACTCACGATCAGGCCGCCGACAATCGCGATGCCGAGCGGCGCGCGCATCTCCGAGCCTTCGCCGGTGCCGAACGCGAGCGGCAGCGCGCCGAGCAGGGCGGCGGCGGTCGTCATCATGATCGGGCGAAAGCGCAGCAGGCACGCTTCCTCGATCGCATCGCGCGAGGTCTTCGCGCCGTGGCGCGTCGCTTCGATCGCGAAGTCCACCATCATGATCGCGTTCTTCTTCACGATGCCGATCAGCAGAATGACCGCGATCAGCGCGATGATGCTGAACTCCGTGTGAAAGAGCAGCAGCGCGAGCAGCGCGCCGATGCCCGCGGACGGCAGCGTCGAAAGAATGGTGATCGGGTGGATGTAGCTCTCGTACAGAATGCCGAGCACGATATACACCGCCGCAAGCGCCGCGAGAATGAGAAGCGGCTGGTCGTTGAGCGATCGCTGGAATGCCTGCGCCGTGCCCTGGAAGCTGCCGTGAATGGTCGGCGGCACGCCCAGCTCGGCCATCGTTTCGTAGATCGCGGCGGTGGCGGCCGAGAGCGACTTACCCGGCGGCAAGTTGAACGAAATAGTCGAGGCGACGAACTGGCTTTGATGATTCACCGAAAGCGGCGTGTTGCCCGGCCCGAACTTCGCGATGGCTGATAGCGGTACCATCGTTTCCTTCGACGTGGACACCGCCGCGCCCGACGACGATCCCGACTTGCCGCTCGCCGCAATGGCGTTGGTCGCGGAATTGCGCACGGATTCCAGCGCGAGCGCGGCGGTGGTGTCGGCCGTGCTGGTCGACGATCCGCCCGCGCCGGTCGAACCCGTCGCGGATGTGGATGCCGTGCTCGTCGCGCTGGAAGTCGTCGTGGAATTGGTCGATGCCGCGCCGCTCGCCGTGCCGCCCGACGTGCTGATGTAGATCTGCTTCAGCATTTCCGGGTCTTGCCAGTACTTAGGCGCGACTTCCATGACGACGTGATATTGCGACAGCGGGTTGTAGATGGTCGAGACCTGCCGCTGGCCGAACGCGTCGTAGAGCGTGTTGTCGATCTGCGCGGGCTTGATGTTCAGGCGCGCGGCGGTCGCGCGGTCGAACGTGACCATCGCTTCGAGACCGCCTTGTTGCTGATCCGAGTTCACGTCGGTCAGCTCGGGGCGGTGTTGCAGCGCCTCGGTGATCTTCGGCGCCCACGTGTACAGGTCGGAGGTCGTGTCCGAGAGCAACGTGAACTGATACTGCGCGTTCGACTGCCGGCCGCCCACGCGAATGTCCTGCACCGCCTGAAGGAACGTGCGCGCGCCCGCGACATTAGCGAGCGGACGGCGCAAGCGGTTGATGACCTGATCCGCCGAAATCTTGCGCTCGCTCTTCGGCTTGAGCGAGATAAACATGAAGCCCGAATTGGTCGAGCGTCCGCCCGTGAAACCCGCGACGCTATCCACGGCGGGATCGGCCTCGACAATGCGCATCATCTCCGAGAACTTGACCTTCATCGCCTGAAACGACGTGCTCTGGTCCGCCTGAATGCCGCCGATGATGCGCCCCGTGTCCTGCTGCGGGAAGAAGCCCTTCGGCACGATCACGTACAGATAGAAGTTGAGGCCGATGGTCGCGAGCAGAATCAGCAGGATAGTGCGCGGATGCCCGAGCGCCCAGCCGAGCGTGCGCGCGTAACCGCGCTGCATGCGCTCGAATTGCCGTTCCAGCCAGCGCGCGACGCGTCCTTCCTCGCGCTTTTCGTGGGCTTCTTCGAGCAGGCGCGAGCACATCATCGGCGTGACGGTGAGCGACACGACGAGCGACACGGCGATGGCGAGCGAGAGCGTCAGCGCGAATTCGCGGAACAGCCGCCCGACGATGCCGCCCATCAGCAGGATCGGCAGGAACACGGCCACGAGCGAAACGCTGATGGACAGCACGGTGAAGCCGACTTCCCGCGCGCCGATGATCGCGGCCTGCATGCGCGGCACGCCTTTTTCGACATGCCGCGCGATGTTTTCGAGCACGACGATGGCGTCGTCGACCACGAAGCCCGTCGCGATGGTCAGCGCCATCAGCGAGAGATTGTCGAGCGAGAAGCCGAGCAGGTACATCGCCGCGAACGTGCCGATGATCGAGATCGGCACCGCGACGCTCGGTATCAGCGTCGCGCGCCAGTTGCGCAGGAACAGGAACACGACCATCACGACGAGCGCGACCGCGATCACGAGCGTGAGCTCGGTGTCGTGCAGCGACGAGCGGATGGTGGTCGAGCGGTCGGCGGTCGGCGTGATTTCCACGTCGGCGGGCAGCGCGGCCTGCAATTGCGGCACCATCGCCTTCACGCGATCGATGGTCTCGATGATGTTCGCGCCCGGCTGCCGGTACAGGATGACGAGCACCGCGTGCTTGTTGTTGATGAGGCCGAGATTGCGCAGGTCCTCGACTGAATCGACCACTTCGCCGACATCCGAGAGCTTCACCGCGGAGCCGTTGCGATACGCGATCACGAGGTCCTTGTATTGCGCGGCCTTGCTCGCCTGATCGTTGGTGTAGAGCTGGACGTGCGTGCCCTGAAACTCGATCGCGCCTTTCGGGCTGTTCGCGTTCGCCGATGCGAGCGCCGCCCGCACGTCCTCCAGCCCGATGCCGTAGTGAAAGAGCGCGCCCGGCTCCAGTTCGACGCGCACCGCCGGATTCGCCGAGCCGCTCACGTCGACTTCGCCGACGCCCGGCACCGTCGAAAGCGTCTGTTGCAGCACGGTCGCGGCGGAATCGTAGAGCGAGCCCGCCGTGCGCGTGGGCGACGACAGCGCGAGCACGAGAATCGGCGCGTCGGCGGGATTGACCTTGTGATACGTCGGATTGCTGCGCAGCGAAGTCGGCAGATCGGCGCGCGTGGCGTTGATCGCGGCTTGCACGTCGCGCGCGGCGCCGTCGATATCGCGATTCAGGCCGAATTGCAGCGTGATGCGCGTACTGCCGACCGAACTCATCGACGTCATCTCGCTCACGTCCGCGATGCTGCCGAGATGCCGTTCGAGCGGACTGGCTACACTCGTCGCCACGGTCTCCGGGCTCGCGCCCGGCAGCGACGCCTGCACGGAGATGGTCGGGAAGTCGACCTGCGGCAGCGGCGCGACCGGCAGCTTCACGAACGCGAACATGCCGGCGAGCGCGATGCCGACGGCGAGCAGCGTCGTCGCCACAGGCCGGTCGATGAAAAGGCGCGACAGGTTCATGCGTTACTCCACGTCGCTGGCCGGACGCGGCGCGCTCATGCCGTCGCCGCCGAAGCGCGCGCGCAGCTTGCGGCCGAGCGAATCGAAGCCGAGGTAGATCACGGGCGTCGTGAAGAGCGTGAGCAGTTGCGACACGATCAACCCGCCGACGATCGCGATGCCGAGCGGATGGCGCAGCTCCGAGCCCGCGCCCCAGCCGAGCATCAGCGGCAGCGCCCCGAGCAGCGCGGCCATGGTGGTCATGAGAATCGGCCGGAAGCGCAACAGGCACGCCTGAAAGATGGCCTCGCGCGGCGGCTTGCCTTGCTCGCGTTCGGCTTCGAGCGCGAAGTCGATCATCATGATCGCGTTCTTCTTCACGATGCCGATCAGAAGCACGATGCCGATGATCCCGATGATGTCCAGATCGTGCCCGGTAATCATCAGCGAGAGCAGCGCGCCGACGCCGGCCGAGGGCAGCGTCGAGAGAATGGTGATCGGATGGATGAAGCTCTCGTACAACACGCCGAGCACGATATACATCGTGACGATGGCCGCGAGAATCAGGAAGAGTTCGTTGGACAGCGACGCCTGGAACGCGAGCGCCGCGCCCTGATAGCGGATCTGGAACGATGCCGGCAAGCCGATCTCGTTCTTCGCCTCTTCGATCGCCTTCACCGCCGCGCCGAGCGAGGCGCCCTTCGCGAGGTTGAACGAGACGGTCGTCGCCGGGAACTGCCCGAGGTGCGTGACGAGCAAGGGCGCGGCGCGTTCGTGGAACTTGGCGATGGCCGAGAGCGGCACCTGTCCGTTGGTCGCGGTGGAAGAGGGCAGATAGATGCCGTTGAGCGTCTCGCTGTAGTGCGCGTCGGTCGGCTCGCTTTCCAGAATCACGCGGTACTGGTTCGACTGCGTGAAGATGGTCGAAATGATGCGCTGGCCGAACGCGTCGTAGAGCGCGTTGTCCACCGTCGCGGGCGTGATGCCGAAGCGCGCCGCCGTTTCGCGGTCGATTTCCACGTACACCGACTGGCCGTTCTGCTGAAGATCGGTCGCGACATCCGTGAGAATCGACGTATGTTGCAGCCGGTCGACGAGCTTCGGCACCCATTGCGCGAACTCGGCCGGATTCGGGTCCGTCAGCATGAACTGATACTGCGTCGGGCTGACCGTGGAGTCGATCGTCAAGTCCTGCACCGGCTGCATATAGAGCTTGATGCTCGGAATGTCCGCCACTTCGTCCTGAATCGAGCGGATGATTTCGCTCGACGTGTTGCTGCGGTCGTCGCGCGGCTTCAGGTTGATGAGCATGCGGCCGCTGTTGAGCGTGATGTTCGTGCCGTCCACGCCGATGAACGAGGTGAGACTCTCGACGTCCGGGTTCTGCAGAATCTTCGCCGCGAGCGCCTGCTGCTGCTGCGCGACCGCCTGATACGACGCCGCCTGCGGTGCCTGCGTGATCGCCTGAATCACGCCCGTGTCCTGCGTCGGAAAAAAGCCCTTCGGAATGAACACATAGAGCACGCCGGTGAGCACGAGCGTGAGCAGCGCGACCACGAGCGTCGCGCGCTGCCGGTCGAGCACCCATTCGAGCGCCACCGCATAGCGGCCGATGACGTAGTCGATGAACCGATGCGCCCGCGCCTCGAACCGCTTGCTGTCCTTCGGCGGCGTATGGCGCAGCAGCTTCGCGCACATCATCGGCACGAGCGTGAGCGACACGATCGCCGAAATGACGATGGTCACCGCGAGCGTGATCGCGAATTCATGGAAGAGCCGCCCGACGACGTCGCCCATGAAGAGCAGCGGAATCAGCACCGCGATGAGCGACACCGTGAGCGAAATGATCGTGAAGCCGATCTGCCGCGAGCCTTTCAGCGCCGCATCGAGCGGCGCTTCGCCTTCCTCCACGTAACGCGCGATGTTCTCGATCATCACGATGGCGTCGTCCACGACGAAGCCTGTCGCGATGGTGAGCGCCATCAGCGAAAGGTTGTCGAGCGAGAAGCCGCACAGGTACATGACCGCGAGCGTGCCGACGAGCGAGAGCGGCACCGACAGGCTCGGAATGATGGTCGCGTAGACGTTCGCGAGGAAGAGATAAATGACGAGCACCACCAGCACGACGGACAACGCCAGCTCGAACTGCACGTCGCGCACCGAGGCGCGAATGGTCGTGGTGCGGTCCGTGACCACGCGCACGTCGAGCGCGGCCGGCAGCGACTGCTGCAACTGCGGCAGCAGCTTCTTGATGCCGTCCACCACCTGAATCACGTTCGCGCCGGGCTGACGCTGCACGTTCAGGATGATGGCGGGCGTGGAATCGACCCACGCGCCGAGCTTCGTGTTCTCCGGTCCCTGCACGATGGTCGCGACGTCCGTCAGCATCACCGGCCGCCCGTTGCGGTACGCGACGACCGCGCTCTTGTACGCGTTGGCGTCGGTGAGCTGATCGTTCGCGTTGATGGTGTAGGCGCGCGTCGGGCCGTCGAAATTGCCCTTCGGCGTGTTGACGTTGAGGTTCGAGATCGTGGTGCGCAGATCGTCGATATTGAGCCCGTACGAGGCAAGCGCCCGCGTATTGGCCTGAATGCGCACGGCCGGCCGGTTGCCGCCGCTCACCGACACGAGGCCCACGCCCGCGACCTGCGAAATCTTCTGCCCGAGCCGCGTGTCCGCGAGATCCTGCACCTGCGTAAGCGGCAGCGTCTTGGAACTGATCGCAAGCGTCATGATCGGCGCGTCGGCGGGGTTCACTTTCGCGTAGATCGGCGGGGCGGGGAGGTCGGACGGCAGCAGATTGCCCGCTGCATTGATGGCGGCCTGCACTTCCTGTTCCGCGATATCGAGCGGCAAGTCGAGGCTGAACTGCAACGTGATGACCGATGCCCCCGCCGAACTCTGCGACGACATCTGGTTCAGGCTCGCCATCTGCCCGAACTGCTTTTCAAGCGGCGCGGTGACGCTGGAGGTCATCACGTCCGGCGACGCGCCGGGATAGAAGGTCTGAACCTGAATCGTCGGATAGTCGACGGCGGGCAGCGCGGACAGCGGCAGAAAGCGCAGCGCGACGAGGCCGACGAGCATGATCGCCGCCATCAGCAGCGCCGTGCCGACCGGTCGCAGAATAAATATGCGGGAGGGATTCATGCGCGAGGCTTAAGGTTCACTGCTGCTGTTGCTGACGGCGATGATGCCCGCCGTGCTGCGCGCCCGATGCGCCTGAAGCCGCCCCCGCGCCCGACGCCCCCGACGCAGCGTTCGCGCGTTCGGCGGGAATCGTGATCTTCGCGCCTTCCTTCAGGCGGTCCGAGCCGTCGATTACCACGCGCTCGCCCGCTTGCAGGCCGGACTTGATGCTCGTGCGCTCGCCATCGACCGGGCCGGTCTTCACGTTGCGCACGGTCACCGTGTTGTCCGGCTTCACGACATAGACGAACGAACCGGACGAGCCGTTGAGCACCGCCGAGGTCGGCACGATGATCGCGTCCTTGATGACGTCGACGAGCAGCTTCGTGTTCACGAACTGATTCGGGAAGAGCCGGTTTTCCTTGTTGTCGAAGGTGGCGCGCAGCTTCACGGTGCCCGTGGCCGTGTCGATCTGGTTGTCGACGGTTTCGAGATAGCCGGATTCGAGCGCCGTGGTGTTCGCGCGGTCATAGGCCGTTGCCGACATCTTCACGCCCGCGCGCAGCGGCTTCATGATCGCGGCGAGATTGTCCTCCGAGGTCGTGAAGATCACGCTGATCGGCTGCAATTGCGTGATGACGACCACGCCGTTCGTGTCGCCCGTCGTCACGTAGTTGCCCGGATCGACCTGACGCAAGCCCACGCGCCCGGAAACTGGCGCCGTAATGCGCGCATAGGCGAGGTCGAGCTTGTACGTATCGACGTTGGCCTGGTCGGACGTCACCGCGCCTTCGTACTGCTTGACGAGCGAGGCTTGCGTGTCCACCTGCTGCTTGGCGATGGAATCCTGCGAGAGCAGCGTCTGATACCGCTGCAAGTCGAGCCGCGCGGTTTGCAGCAGCGCCTGATCGCGGGCGAGCGTGCCTTGCGCGTTGCGCAGCGAGATCTCGTAGGGGCGCGGGTCGATTTGCGCGAGCAGATCGCCCTTCTTGACCATCTGGCCTTCGCGGAACGCCACTTCCATTAGCGTGCCGTTGAGCTGTGTCTTGACGGTGACGTTCGCGAGCGGCGTGACCGTGCCGAGCGCATTGATGACGACCGGCATCTCGCCTTGCGACACGGTGGCCACATGCACCGGCTGCGGCTGGTTCATCGCGTTCGCGCCGCCGCGCCGTCCGCCCTGACTCGCCTGCTGCGGCGAGCCCGCCGTGCCGCCGCGATTCCACGGATGCCACCACGCAACGGCTCCCGCGACGATCAGTACGGCCACGACAAGCGGCACGAGACGGCGGCGGCGCGGCGCGGCGGTAGTGACGGGCGGGGCAGTCGGAGTGGGATCGGCGGGGCGCGCGGGCGTCGTGCGCGGCTCGGCGGGAGGGTTCTTTCGGTCGTCCATCGTGTGGTGGCTGGGTCTTTCCAAGTCTGTCGTACGGGGGCGCGGATGGGCGGCATCTCGCGATGCGGTCGGGGAAAAGCCGGGGAAAGGCGGCGGGCGCGGCCCGCGCGTTCTAGGCTGGACAGAGCCTGAGCCAGAGGTCCCGGCGCGGCCCCGGTGCGCGCGAAGCATGATGCTACGTCGCGCGCCCATGCCCGTCCACCGGGCTTTCTTTCGGATGATTACGAGCGTTACACGCGATGAGGAAGGCCCCCGACGCGTGCGGCAAAGCGCGTAAGTTTAATTGCTTCTGGCAGACGGCGCGGCGCCCGCTGTGCCGCCGATCTCGCGCGCGATCTGGGCGACGCAATCGAGCAGGGCGGGCACGACGGACGTGACCAGCGTCTCGTGCGGACACTGATGCGCCGCGCCGCCGCAGTTGACCGAATAGCGTTCCTGCGACGGCCCGACGAAGCCCGCGGCCACCGCATTCAGGCCCTGATGCCATTCACCGAGCGAAATCGCAAAACCACGGCGGCGGGCGTCCTCGAGGCCGCGCTGCAAGGCGCCGGAGATGGTCGGCCAGTCGTCGCCGGATGCAGTCTGGAGGCTCCCGATCAGCGCCTGCTGGTCGGCGTCCGACAGAACCGAGAGATACGCGCGCCCGACGGCCGTGCGGCTCAGATCCATTCGGCCGCCTACTTCGAGCCGCGAGACGAGCACGGCGGAACGCGGCCGGATGGCGTCGATCACGACCATTTCGAGCCGGTCGCGCACGGCCAGATGCACGCTGAGTCCTGTGCGTTCGGCGAGCGCGATCAGAAACGGCCGCGCTCGCGCGCGGATGTCGAAGTTGCGCAGGAAGCCGTTGCTGAGTTCCAGCACCGACGCCGTCAGGACGAAGCGCTCGCTGTCGGGCAGACGCAGCAGCAGTCCCGCGCCGACGAGCGTGGCCGTGATCCGCGACACAGTGGGTTTAGGAATGCCGGTCCATTCGGTCAGTTCGCGATTGCTGACCGGGGCGTCCGCAGCGGCAATGCGGCGCAACACATCGAGACCGCGCGCGAGGGCGGTGACTTCGTCGCTATCCCTGTCTTTCGTTTTTGTGCGGCTCGACGACCGGTCGCTCATCGTGGGCATCTTTTTTTGTGAAACATCGTTTCGAATGCTGAGTGGAACATTCCATTCAGGCGACGCCTGAAGCTTGCAAGCGATGCAAGGCCCGATGATAAGCTGCCCGTGCTAAAACGACGTGCTCGGAACCGATTCCGGGACACACCGTTGGGCAGATGCCCGGACGCTGAAATTTTGCTTGACTTGAGCAGTGATCCCGGAAAAAATGGAATCCGATTTCGAAACGACTGGGCGACGTGCGCCACCGCTTCCCGCTCCAGGCTTCGAATACAGTCTCTCAGGTTCTAGCACGGCCCTCGGAATGGCTAGAACTTTTAAGGCGCTACGGAAACGTGGCGCCTTTTTTTTCGTCGGTTGCTTTTCGTTGATTGCCTGGAGCCGGTTCGGCCCGAATATACGCCGAAAACGTATGCAGTGTTTATTGAATTCGCGCGACGAGCGAGCGCGGCGTCAGAATGCGCCGCGCGGAGGGATTAATGCAGTTCGTTGAAGACGCGGCGTTGCCGGAGCAACAACTTGCCGCGCACGATCCAGTACAGGCTCGCTGCCAGCAGCGCCGAGGCGACGCCCATCACGAGAAGCGGCGAGACGCGTTCGGGCGCGGGCTGGCTCGTTGCGACGACGAGCGCGGCGAAAAAGGCGCCGCCCGCCTGATAGTACGAGCGTTTCGCGAGAATGCGGCGCATGCGATGCGTGGTGAAACGGGAGACGGGGGCGCGGGTGAAGGGTTCGAAGAGCATCAACCCGGCGACGAGGGCGATGGCGAGGTTCATGTAAATCATGGCGGGGTTTCGGTGGGAGCGGGCGAGACTGCGGCGAATATAGACCCGACCGGACGATGCCAAAACCAGAAGTGTCCTAAATGTAGAGGAAACATTCTATTGAGCGCGTCGGCCGCCCCGCCGAGGTCGCCGCAGTTCGCTTGCAATGCAAGGTTTCGCGAGTTGCGGAGTTCGAGGCGTATGATGAGCCCGCGTTTCGGGATGCGCCCGAATCTCGGCATGAAGCAGGAGGCAGCACCATGAAGACTTACTCGATGACTCCAATCGCGCGCATTGCATTCGCGCTCGCCGTGCTCGGCGTGCTCGCCGCATGCGAGAAGCACGACGCCGCCGCCGGCCAGGCCGCGAACGCCTACAACAATCTTGCAAGTCAGACGACGCAAAAACTGGATCAGGCGGCGAGCTACGTCGGCCAGAAGTTCGACGCGGCGAAGCAGTCGGCACAACAGAGTTTCGATCACGCCGGCTCTGCGCCGGACTTGTCGGCGAGCAGCGTGGCCGCGTCGGCGCGGGCGAATCTGCAGAACGCGGCGAGCGCCACGAACGCCGCCATCGCCGATGCCGCGAGCGCCACCGGCGCGGGATTGCAGACGGCGGGCCGCAAGCTGCAGGAGTGGTCGGCGAAGGACGGCGGTGCATCGGGCACGCAGGCGTCCGGTTCCGACTCGGCGAGCGATGCCGCCGGCACACGCACGGACATGGACAAGTAAGCGCGCGTTCGAGCAGGTCCGCTTAACATTCGGTTACCTCGACAGTGCGCGGCGCGCGCGGGTCAGCCGCTAAACTGGCGGTCTTTCGGAAATCGAGACCGTTATGAAACTACGCAAGCTCGCGGATCGCGGCGCGCTGGCGTTCGTCGCGATATCCCGGATCTCCGCTTTTGCGCTGCGGCGCGGCGTACAGCAGGCGGGCATCCCCGGAATCCGTGCGATATCGTTCCTGACGACGCTCATCTTCACCGCGCTTTTCCTGCTGACGATCCCCGCCGCAGAAGCCGCCCCGGCGCTCGACCTGCCGTCGCTGCAGGAACTGATCGCGCCGCCCGCGCCGGCAGCGCCAGCGGACGCGGCGTCGGGTGCATCCGCGTCCGTTCCCTCCGATGCTGAGATGGTGCGCTCGCTCGACACCGTCATTTCGACGCTCGACAGCGACCGCCAGCGCAGCGCGCTCGTGTCGCAACTGAAGAAGCTGCGCGACGCCAAGCGCGCGGCCGAAGCCGCCGCGATCGCGCCGCCGACCGCAGCCGCCGGACAGCCGGCATCGACGGACGCTGCCGCCCCGCCGCAGACCACGCCGCCGACCGCCACGCCTAGCGCCGCCTCATCAGTTGTGGCGGCCATCGCGCAGAACGCCGGTTTGCTCGGCGCGATTGCGTCGGCGCTGACGAGCATCGAAGCGGACGTGAAGCGCGGCAAGACGCCGTTCGCGTATTGGAGCGGGCGTTTCAACGCGGCGGGCAACGAACTTTTCACCATCGTCACGAGCCAGAGCCGCGAGCCGTTCGGCCGCACGCTCTTCAATTACGTCGCGACGCTCGCGGGCTGGGGCGCATGCGCGTTCCTGCTCGTGAGCCTGCAGCGCCGCATGCACAGGCGCTATGGCATCGAAGCCGGGCTGCATTCGAATCCCACCACGCGCGAACTGCTTCTCTTCACGATGCGGCGCGTCGCGCCCTACGTCTTCGCGTTCGTCGCGGCGCTGACGTTCGTGCACCTGATGCCGCAGTCACTCGGCCGCACGCTCGCGATGGTCACCGCCTACGCGATCGTCGCGGGCGCGGTGTTCTCGGCGATCTGTCTCATCATGTTCTCGCTCTTCGGGTCGGCGCACCGGCGTGTCGCGGTGAACGTGCTGATCGTTCACGCGCGGCGGCTGCTGTTCGCCATCGGCACATTCGGCGCGCTCGGCGATGCCGCCGCCAACTACGACGTCGCCCAGCAGCTGGGCACCAATCTGTCGGCGCTCATTTCGACGTTCGCGAACATGCTCGCGGCCGGGCTCACTGCGTACTTCGCGCTGGCGTTCCAGCGGCCCGTCGCGCACTTGATCCGCAGCCGCACCTACGAGCAGCGCAACACGCGCAAGGCCGCGACCGAAACGTTCGAGGTGGTCGCGTCGCTGTGGCAAGTGCCGCTCTTGCTGCTCGCGTGCGCGTCGGTGGTGGCGACGCTCGCGGGCATCGGCACGTCCGAAAACGTGCTGCAAATGGCGATCGCCACGGCCGGCTCGCTCGTCGTCGCGTTCTTCCTCTCGGCCATCGTCATCCGCATCTCACGGCCCCGATCGCGCAGGCCGCGCCGCCAGTCGGCGTATGTGCGGCGGCTCGTGAAGTTCGTCGGCACGATGATCGTCGTCGGCATATGGCTCGCGTTCCTCGAAGTGTCGTCGCGCTTCTGGGGCTTCTCGCTCGCGCAGATGGCCGAGCGCAGCGTGGCGGCGCGCGGCATCACGCACGCGGTCGGCATGATCGTGCTGACGTTCTTCGTCGTGTGGCTCGTGTGGATTCTGATCGACACGGGCATTCAGGAGGCGCTCAAGCCCGATTCGGCGCGGCGCAGCGGACGCGGGCCGAGCATGCGGGCGCGCACCATGCTGCCGCTGTTGCGCAACGTCGTGTTCGTCGTGCTCTTCCTGGTCGCGGCGATCGTGACGGCGGCCAATCTCGGGCTGAACGTGACGCCGCTGCTCGCCGGCGCGGGCGTGATCGGTCTTGCGGTCGGCTTCGGCGCGCAATCGCTGGTGGCGGATCTCATCACGGGGCTTTTCATCATCATCGAAGACACCATTTCGGTCGGCGACTCGATCGAAGTGGAAGGCGGTCACGCGGGCATCGTCGAGAGCCTGACCATACGCACCGTGCGGCTGCGCGACGGGCAAGGCGCGATCCACGCCATTCCGTTCTCGCAGATCAAGACGGTGAAGAACCTGTCGCGCGACTTCGCGTACGCGGTGTTCGAGGTGCGTGTGCCGTTCTCGGCGGACGTGGACGAAGTGACGGAGATGATCCGCGAGGTCGGCGCCGAGTTGATGGACGATCTGCGCTACCGGCGCGAGATGCTGGGGCCGGTCGAAGTCTGGGGACTGGACCGGTTCGATCCGAACTGGATGGTCGTGAAAGGGCAGATCAAGACGCGGCCGCTTCTGCAATGGAGCGTCGCGCGCGCGTTCAACCTGCGCATCAAGCGGAAAATGGACGCTGCGGGCATGGAGATTCCCGTGCCGCAGATGCAGGTTCAGATGACGCAAAACGGCATGCACGGCGCGGGCGATGCGGCGCACGCCGCGAAGGCCAAGCGCATCTGGCTGGACGACGAGCCACCGCTCGCCGACGCGGAGTCCGGCCCGGCGGCGACCGTCAAGGCAGTCGACGTATCGCACGAGCCGCGGCCCGCACCGCCCGCCACGGATCTCTCGGTGCCGATCCCGCCGCAAATCACGACCGCGCCCGAGCCCGGCAAAGGTTGAGTCGACCGGGTCGATCAGGCGGCGAGAAGATCGTTGACGTGCGTGGCGATATGCTCGCCGGCCACGCCGTAAATGTGGATCGATACGGCGCGCGTCGTCGCATCGGCATTGCAGAGCTGATGAACCGCGCCGCGGCCCGCGTCCGCGTACGACACGGCGCCCGCTTCGCGCGGATGACGGCGCGTCTCGATGGCGCGATGCGCGTTCGCGTCCCAGCGATACTGCGTCTCGGCGAGCGCGCCGTCGATGACCGCATAACCGCACCATGTCCGATGCGCATGCACGGGGCTCGACTGCCCCGGCTCCCAGACGAGCGCGGCGATCGCGTAACGGCCGAGCGGATCGGCGGCGAGCAGATGACGCCGGTAGCCCTGTGGACTGCCGGCGCGCTGATCGGCACGCAGAAGCGCCGGGTCGGCGATCGCCCGGGAAAGCGCGGCATGCACGCGCACGCCGAACGACATGTCGGCATCGAGCGAGGCATCGAGCGCGGCGTCGATTTCGTGACAGAGGCGGCTGACGGCAGCATTCCGGTCAGCCGGGAAATGCGCGCTGTATTGAGTGGCCAGTTCGAGTTTCATGATGACGCGTGCCGGTGATGTCGATCACGAATTTATACCGGCTTGCATCCGGAAACGGTTTCCATATAATTCCGCTCGGAGAAGCAAAAATAGAAAATTTTCCTATCGGGGGTGCAGTATGGGAATGGACCTCATCGACCGCAAGCTGCTGGAACTGCTGCAAACCGACGTGACCATGCCTATCGCGGAACTGGCGTCGCGGGTGAATCTGTCGCAGACGCCGTGTTGGAAGCGGGTGCAGCGTCTGAAGGAGACCGGCGTGATTCGCGCACAGGTGGCGCTGTGCGATCCGAAGAAGCTCGGCGTCGGCACGACGGTGTTCGTCGCCGTGCGCACGAACCAGCACACGCAGAGCTGGGCCGACGAATTCACGCGCGCCGTGCGCGATATCCCGGAAGTGGTCGAGGTGTATCGAATGAGCGGCGAGACGGATTACTTGCTGCGCGTGGTGGTATCCGACATCGACGATTACGACCGCGTCTATAAACAGCTTATTCGCGCGGTGCCGCTCTACGATGTCAGTTCGAGCTTTGCGATGGAACAGATCAAGTACTCGACGGCGCTGCCGGTGCGGCCCGCCGCCGACGCCTGACTGCGTCGCATCAAAGCGCCAAGAAAAAGCCGCCCGGGGAGGGCGGCGCAACACGTCCGGTCACTAGGTATTCCGGCCTTGCCCCTTCAAGCCCTCGCCGGAATCGGACGCGCATGGAATCGCGTTGAGTATGGCGAATCAGGCGCACTCGCTTCAAGGCGAGCGATGCAGCAGTGAATTTCACGCGCGCTGTTCGGCGGGCGAAATGTCCACAACCGGTTCGCAATCCAACTGAAAAGCTGTCCGGGTACGATGCTGGCTTTATCTCGAAATCCGCAACGAGCCACTCCGCCCGCCATGACCGACGACCCTCGCCAGAATCGCCCCGACCTCCCGCGCAAGAAGAATCCGACTCTGGGCATTACGGTGTTCATCGTGGTCGTCGTGTTGCTCGTGATCTTCACGCTGCTCTTCAATGCGATCCGCGACAAGCGCGAGTTCGACGAACACAATGCCCCGCCCGCCGCCGCGAGCGACGCGCGTCGGGCACTGCCGGCCACCGGCGCCTCGCAGTGAGGCGTTCGCTTCACGCGGGCAGGTGAATCTGCGTCGCGTCCTTGCGGATGAGCGCCGACGCCGTGAGCATCTGCTTGCATTGATGCGCGAGCAGTTTCAGATCCTGAATGGCATCGGCGGGCAGACTCTGCGCGCGTTCCGCCGCGGCGACCATGGAATCCAGATCGCGGCGCAGCGTCTTGATCGCATCGGGCGACGCAGCGCCGTCTTCCTGGGAGACGACCGCTTGCGCTTCCGACAAGTTGTCCCGCACGACGGCGAACGCGCGCTGCACCGGTTCGAATGACTGGCCGTCCGCGCCGTTGAGCGACTGCAAGAGCGGCGCGGCCGCCGTGATCTGCGACGCGAGCACGTGACTCTGCACGAGCAGATCGTTGAGTTCGGCGACATACCTTTGCTGTGCCTTCGGCTCCAGCATCATGCGCTGGAAAGCCTGCGCGAGGTTGGCGAAGGCGACGTGCACGTTCTTGCGCGCGAGCCGATAGCCGTAGTCGCGATCGAGCGCGGACGCGACGACCGTGGCGGCGGCCGATGCGCCCTTGCTCGCGGTCGCAGCCGTGCTCTCGCCGATGCCCGCCGACGAGAGCCGCTCGGCCGTTGCGCTCGCGGCCTTGATCGCGCTCGCCGCGACGGCTTCGGCTTCTGCCGTCGCGGTGGCTTCCAAAGGCTCGCTGGCCGCTTCGGCGGAGACGGAGACCGGCTGCATCGACGAGGCAAACGCGGCGCGCGCCTGACCGTCGGCAAAGACGGCGCTCGGCGCGCTGGTTGCCGCGGCCGTTGCCGTTGCCGCCGCGCGTGCCGCGCCCGCTGCCGCCTTCGCCTTCCAGCCCCAGCTGGCTTCGAGGTAATTGCGCGTCGCGGCCAGCAGATCCTTCACGAGCTTGCCCATCAGCCGATATTCCCAGTACGGGAAAAGGTGGCTCGCCGCGATGGCAATCGCGCAGCCGACGACGGTATCGATGGCCCGCTCGCCGATCAGCCGCAAGCTGCCCGGCGCGAGCAGATGGAACATCAGCAGCACGTAGCTGGACGTGAACACGACGCTGCCCGCGTAGTTGAAAAGCAGCAGGCTGTAGCTCATCACCATCGACGCGAACATGGCGACCAGCAGAATATGCGGGTCCTTCACGAGCAGAATGAGCGCGATGGTGACCGCGCAGCCGATCGCCGTGCCGATGATCCGCTGCGTGTTGCGCTGCTTGGTGAGCGAATAGCCGGGCTTCAGGATGATGACCGTGGTCATCACGATCCAGTACGCATTGGTGAGCGGCAAGAGCCTGCCGAGCCAGAAGCCGACGCCCACCGCGATGGTCACGCGCAGCGCATGGCGAAAGCTCGGCGACGCCATCGTCAGGTTCGAAAAGATCTGCCTGAACGGCACGCGCCGGCTGGAGATGAATCGCGAGAGCGCGTGGTCGATCTGCAATTCGGTTTCGGTCAGGCTCGCGTCGTCGCGCGTGCGGCGGCGCATCTTGTCGATGAGACGCGTCGCGCTCCAGAGACGCCGGAACACCGCTGCCGCCGCGGCATACGCCTCCGGATTCTTCTCCGGCAGCGCGTGCTTGCGCATGAGTTCGAGTTCGTATTCGATCGCGCGCAGTTCGGCCTTCGTGCTGATCTGCTTCGGCGCCGGACGGTTCTGCAGCACCGCGAGTCCGATCTCCTGCAAGTCTTCGCCCGCCTTGCGCATCAGGTCGCGATAGAACACGAGCACGTCCGAGCCCGCGAACGTCTGGCGCACGAGCGGATAGTCCGTGTGCGCGCCGACGAAAAACTCGTGCAGGTCCACGATGTTGATGAACAGATTGAAAAGCCGCGCGCGCCGCGCATCCAGCTTGCCGCTTTTCACCTTCGGCAGATTGCGCAGCACGATGTCTCGCGCGCCTTCCTGCTGCTCGACCGCCGCGATCTGCTTTTCGATCAGCTTCCTGTAGCACTCGTCGAGATCGGCGTCGTTGTCATAAAACTCGGCGCGCGCCTGAAGGTACTCCGCGCAACTGAAGATGCTCTGCGCGAGCGCCTGCCGCTCGATCCGATAGACGAGCAGATGCGACACGAGCGTGGCCCAGTACGTGTACCAGAGCCCGCCCAGCAGAATCCACGACGCGTTGATGAGCGCCTGCATCGGCGTGAAATGCTCTTCCAGCGTCACGATCATCATGAAGAGCGTGGCGAAGCTGATCTGCGGCCAGCGGTTGCCGTAGACCACGATCAGCGAGAGCACGAACGTGAGCGGCACCACGGTCAGCCAGAGCGTGAGCGGATGCGCCGTCGCAATGCCGGTGGCAAGCGCCGAGAGGAAGCCGATGAACGTGCACGCCAGCATCTCGTTGTGCTTGTGCTTGAGCGGGCCGGGCATGTCGACGACGCATGCGCCGAGCGCGCCCGTCGCGATCGTGAAGCCGAGCTCGCGGTTGTGAAACACCGTGAGCATGAGCACCGCGGGCAGCGAGATGCCGAGCGCAGAGCGCAAGCCGCCAAAGAAGTACTGGCTGTAAATGAACTTCCTGATTTCGAACGAGTAACGCATCGACTTCCTGTGTGGACGCTCGCGGGCGGGCAAGGGCGATGTCGAGTCTAACCCAATCACCGAGCCTTCGGACCTCGGCCGAATGGCCGAGTTCTCGGCACGCGCGACCCTTTGTTATGCTGGCGCTTGATTTGACAAAGCTTTGCCTTTCGCGGCTTTCAGAGCGCATCCCGACCGCCTTCCATGCTCGAACTCTTCTACTCGAATCGCCACGAAACGCTCGCTGCCGCGCTCTTCGAAGACCTCGACGCCTTCGCCATGCGCGAGAGCGATCCCTTCGCGAGCGAGGCCGTGATCGTGCCGAGCGCAGCCGTGCGCCGCCGGCTGGAACTCGACATGGCCGAGCGTTTCGGCATCTGCGCGAACGTGCAGTTCTGCTATCTCGCGCAGTGGCTGTGGGCGCAGATCGGCCGCGTGCTGCCGGTGCCCGCGCATTCGCCGTTCGCGCCGGACCGGCTCGCGTGGCGCTGCTATCGCCTGTTCGACGAACCCGCGTTCCGCGAGGCGCCGCGCCTGTCGACGTATCTGAACGCCGCCGATGATTCCATGCGCTACGAACTCGCGCGCCGCATCGCGACGGTGTTCGATCACTATCTGACTTATCGCCCGGAATGGCTCACGCACTGGCAGGCGGGCGGCTCGCTTCTCGCGGGCGGCGGCGCGCAGATCGACGCGCGCGGGCCGCGTCTTGCCGGCGCGAGCGACATCCAGCGCCAGGACGAACACTGGCAGGCGGCGCTGTGGCGCGCGTTGCTGGAAGATCTCGCAGCGCCGGATCGCGAGCACGACCCGACGCCGCCCGCTTACCGCTTTCTCGCCGAAGCGCCGCGCTTCGATCTCGATACCGCGATGCGCGCCGAGTGGCCGCGGCGCATCAGCGTCTTCGCGCTGCCGACCATGCCGCCGCTGCATATCGCGCTCTTGCGCGAGTTGTCGCGCTGGATCGACGTGCGCATCTACGCGCTCAATCCGTGCCGCGAATTCTGGTTCGACATCGTGAGCGAGGCGCGCGTCGAGCAATTGCAGCTGAAGGGCGAGGCGGACTTTCAGGAAGTCGGTCATCCGCTGCTCGCGGAGTGGGGCCGGCAGACGCAAGCGCAATTGCATATGCTCAACGAGCTGACGGAGAGCGCCGCGTCCAGCGAGCGCGAACTGTTCGAAGCGAACCCCGCGCCGACATGGCTCGCGCGCGTGCAGAACGGCATCCTCACGCTCGATGAGGACAACGCCTCGCCGCTGCCGGAAGAGATCGTCGATACGGGCGTGGAAGTGCACGTCTGTCATAGCCTCTCGCGGCAACTGGAAGTGCTGCACGACCGCCTGCTCGACTGGTTCGACTCGATAGAAGGTCTGGAACCGTCCGACGTGCTCGTCGCGTTTCCGGATCTCGCGGTGGCGGGCCCGCTGATCGACGGCATTTTCGGCACCGCGCCCGCCGGGGCCAGCAACGAGCGGCGGCGCATTCCGTATCGCATCACGGGCTTGCCGCCGTCGCAGGCGAACCCCGTCGCGCGCGCGATGCTCGACTGGCTCGCGCTTGCCGAGCGCGGCGTCGGCGCGCCGGAGTTGATCGAATGGCTGCGCGTCGATGCGATCGCCGCGCGCTACGGCATCGACGCCGCATCGCTCGAAACGGCGCAGGAGTGGCTCGCGCAGGCGGGCGCGCGACGCGGATTGCGGCCCGACGAGGTCACGACCGAGCACGTGCCTGCCGCGCGCCACACGTTCGCCGACGCGCTCACGCGGCTCTACCTCGGCTACGCGCTTCCAGGCGGCGGCGCGCCGGTCGCGGACTGGCTGCCGGTGGAAGGCCCGCAAGGCTCGGAGGCGGAACTGCTCGGGCGTCTCACGCGCTTCATCGACGACATCGACGCCTTCGCGAAAGAGATCGAAACGCCGCGCACTGCGCGCGCGTGGGGCGATTTGCTGCTCGATGCGCTCGAGCGTTTCTTCGATGCAGGCGTCGCGTTCAACGACACCATCGGCGACGTGCGCCACGCCATCGACGCGCTGATCGCCGCCATCGACGAAGGCGCGCGCGACACGCACGTGCCGGCCGCCGTGATCCGCACCGCGCTCACCGATACGCTCGACGATCCGGCGCGCGGCGGCGTGCCGTGGGGCGGCGTCACGTTCTCGTCGCTCACGAGCTTGCGCGGCTTGCCGTATCGCGTCGTGTGCCTGCTCGGCATGGACGACGGCATGCTGCCGAGCCTCACGCGCGCCGACGAGTTCGATCTGATGGCGCGCTTCGGCAAGCTCGGCGACCGCCAGCGGCGCGACGACGAGCGCAATCTCTTTCTCGACCTGATGCTGGCCGCACGCGACCGGCTGATGATCGCGTACACCGGGCGCAGCATTCGCGACAACGCCGTGCTGCCGCCCGCCGCGCTGATCGACGAACTGCTCGATTATCTGGCGCAGGCGGTCGCGGGCAAGCATGCGGCGCCGGAAGCCCTGCGCGAGGCGCGCGCCTTGTTCGTCCACGAGCATCCGCTTCAGCCGTTCGCGCCCGAGTACTTCGAGCCGGGCGGCCGCCTTTTCACGTATGAGCCGGAGCGGGCGGAACTGGCGCGCGCGCTCGCGGCAGGGCGCACGCAGGGCAGCCCGCCGTTCTTCGATGCGCCGCTGCCGCCGGAAGAGAACGAAGACATCGTCGCATTCGACGACTTCGTGCGCTTCTGGCGGCATCCGGCGCGGGCGCTGCTGCGCGATCGCTTGGGCATTGCGCTCGTCGATGCCGATGCGGAACTCGACATCACCGAGCCGTTCGAACTGGGCTTCGCGGGCCGCGATGCGCTCGCGGCCCGCGTGCTGCCGTCGCTGCTCGATGCGACGGACGATGCCGCCGCGCGCGCCCGTGAACGCGCCCGCCACGTCGCACGCACGAGCCCCGAAATGCCGGGCGGCGCGACGGGCGCGGTCTGGCAGGCGCGCGAGATGCACGCGCTTGCGCATCTGGCGGACCGCATTCGCGTGTCGGTCGCGGAAGGCGTGACGCGGCTGCCGTTCGTGCTCGACATCGCGCCGCGCTGGCCCGACACCGCCGGCGTGCCACTCTTCGCGAAGTACGACGACGCGCTCATCGACGAGCGGCCGTTCACGCTCGCCGGCACGCTCAATCGACTGACGCCGCAAGGGCAGGTGATCTACCGCTACGATCAGCCGCGCGCCCGCGATTATCTGTCGGCGTGGCTCGCGCATCTGGCCTATTGCGCGGCGCTGCCAGACGGCCCGCGCCGCACCATCTGGCATGGGCGCGGCGCGCAGTCGGCGGATTTCGAACTCGCGCCCGTCGCCGATCCGCTCGCGCATCTCGGCACGCTCGCGGCGCTGTATCGCGCGGGACGGCGCATGCCGCTGCGTTTCTTTCCGAAGAGCGCGTGGCTCAAGCTGACCGAAGGCGATGTCAAAGCGCAAGCCGCATGGGAGTCGGAGCGCACGCGCGCCGAAGCCGACGATCCGGCGTATCGCATCGCGTTTCGCGGCGAACCATTAATGCTCGACGAACGCTTCGCCGCGCTCGCGCGCATCGTCTTCGAACCGCTTCGAGAGCATCTGCGGAGCGGCGCATGACCACCATGACTGACGTTGTGAATCACGAAACCGTGCAGGAACTCGACGTTTTCGCGTGCCCGCTCGATGGCGTCAACCAGATCGAGGCGTCCGCCGGAACGGGCAAGACGTGGAACATCTGCGCGCTGTACGTGCGCATGCTGCTGGAGAAGCAGTTGAGCGTCGAGCGCATTCTCGTCGTCACCTTCACGAAGGCCGCGACCGCGGAGCTGCACGAGCGCATCCGCACGCGGCTCGCGGGTGTCGCGCATGCGATCGAAAACGGCGACGCGGCGGGCGATCCGTTCATCGAGCGGCTCTTCGAAACCACGCTCGAACAGATGGACCCGGACGAGGCGCTGCAACGCATCCGCATCGCGCTGCATAGCTTCGATCAGGCCGCGATCCACACGATCCATGCGTTTTGCCAGCGCGCATTGCAGGAAGCGCCGTTCGCCGCCGCGATGCCGTTCGCGTTCGACATGGAAGCCGACGACAGCACGCTGCGCTTCGAACTCGCCGCCGATTTCTGGCGTGAGCGCGTCGAGCCTGCGGCGGGGCGCGTGCCTTCGTTTGCATCGTGGCTGGTCGCGAAAGGCGCGGGGCCGGCATCGCTCGATGCGCAGCTCGCGCGCCGCCTGAAGAAACCGCTCGCGACGCTGCGCTGGGGCAATTTCGCCGAAGTGCAAGCCGACGAAGCCGCCGACGCGAAGGCGCTCTTCGACGAAGCCTGCGCGCTGTGGCACGCCGAGCGCGATGCCATCGCGAAGCTGCTCTTCGACGCCGAGGCCATGCTGAAGCAGACCTCGCACAAGCGGTCGATGATCGAAGCGGCCATCGACGCGTGGGCCGAGTATTTCGCCGATGCCGACTGTCACGCGCCGCCGCCGAAAGACGCGCTGAAGATCACCGCGTCGGCGCTCGCGAAGGGCACGAAGGTCAAGCACACGCCGCCCGCGCATCCGTTTTTCGAGCACGCGGAGACGCTCGCCGCTGCGGCCGCCGCTGCGGAAGCGTCGCAGCGGGCGCTGTGGCTCGATATCGTGCGCGAGTGGCTCGACTACGCGCCGGCCGAGTTGTCGGCGAGAAAGCGCGCGCGCCGCGTCGTCTCGTTCGACGACCTGCTCTCGAACCTGCATCACGCGCTCGTCAAACATGCGTGGCTTGCCGCGGCGCTGCGCGAGCGTTATCCGGCGGCGCTCATCGACGAGTTTCAGGACACGGACCCGCTGCAATACGCCATCTTCAATCGCGTGTTCGCGCCGCACGGGCCGCTTTTTCTCGTCGGCGATCCGAAGCAGGCCATCTACAGCTTTCGCGCCGCCGATCTGCACACGTATCTCGCGGCGCGCGAGGGCGCGAACGCGCGCTACACGCTCGCGGTGAATCAGCGGTCGACGGCGCGCATCATCGAGGCGTGCAACCGCGTGTTCGGCGCGAATCCGTCGGCGTTCATCCTCGAAGGGTTCGACTATCAGCCGGTGCGCGCGGGCACGCGCTCGCGGGGGCCGTTCGTCGATGCGACGCCCGCCGCCGCGTACTCCGATTTCGCTGATTTTTGCGTGTGGATGCTGCCGCACGGCGATTCGGCGCTCTCGAAGGGCAACGCGCAGCGCGATGCGGCCGAAGCCTGCGCCGCCGAAATCGCGCGGCTCTTGCGCGGCGCGCAACACGGCGAAGTGCGCATCGGCGACGAGCCGCTTCGCGCGGGGGACATTGCCGTGCTCGTGCAGACGCACCGGCAGGGCAGCATGGTGAAGCGCGTGCTCGCGGCGTGGGGCGTCGGCAGCGTGGAACTGGCGCAGGCGTCGGTGTTCGGCTCGCTCGACGCCGAGCAGATCGAGCGCGTGCTCGCCGCCATCGACACGCCGGGCGACTTGCGGCGGCTGCGCGCCGCGCTCGCGACCGACTGGTTCGGGCTCGATGCAGGCGCGCTTTGGCGTCTGGAGCATGCGGTCTCCGCAGCGGATTCGAACGACGGACCGAACGACTCCACGAGCTGGGTCGAGCGTTTTTCGCGCTATCGCACGATCTGGCACGAGCGCGGCTTCGCGGTGATGTGGCGCACGCTGACGCGCGAACTGTCGATCGCCGCGCGCCTCGTCACGCGGCCGGACGGCGAGCGCAGGCTCACGAACATCAACCATCTCGCGGAACTGTTGCAGGCGCGTTCGGCCGAGCAGCCCGGCATCGCGCCGACGCTGCGCTGGCTCGCCGCGCAGCGCGCGCAGCAAGGCGGCGGCGAGGACGCGCAGTTGCGGCTGGAATCGGACCGCAATCTCGTGCAGATCGTGACGATTCACAAGTCGAAAGGGCTGGAGTACGCGGTCGTGTTCTGCCCGTTCCTGAACGACGGCGCATCGCGCGACGCGCCGAAGTCCGGCTTACCCGACGCCAGGGAGTATCACGACGAAGCGGGCGAAGCGGTGCTGCACTACGGCATCGACGAGGACGAATCGAAAGAGGTGAGCGCCGCGATCGCCCGCGAGCAGGCTGCGGAGCGCGCGCGCCTCGTCTACGTGGCGCTGACGCGGGCGGTGTATCGCTGCTATGTCGTCGCGGGCGTGTATATGTCGAATGTCTCGAACAAGTCGACGAAGGAGTCGCGGCGAAGCGTGCTCAACTGGCTCGTCGCGGGCGCGGGGCAGGACTTCGACGCATTTTGCGAGGAGCCGCCCGACGAAGCGGGCATCGTCGCGGCGTGGCACGCGCTGGAAGCACAGGCGGATGGCGCGATCGGCGTGGCGCCGTTGCCGGTGATCGGCGCGCGGGAGCCGCTCGCCGCCGAGGCCGCGGGACCGCACGAGATGACCGCGCGCACCAATCAGCGCCTGTTGCGCGACCGCTGGCGCATGGCGAGCTTCAGTTCGCTGATCGCGGCGGGCGCTCGCGACGAGGCGAATCAGCCGCAGCCGGTCGACGCGCGGCCCGATCACGACGAACTCGCGGACCTCGACGTGCCGATTCTTCAGCCAGCCGCGCCGCGCGACGAGACCGCGCTCGCCGACGACGACATCCTCGCGTTTCCGCGCGGCGCGGCGGCGGGGGAATGTCTGCATCGCATGTACGAACTGGCGGACTTCACGCAGCCCGCGACGTGGGGCGATGCGATCGACCGCGCGCTGCGCGAGCATCCGACGCCCGCGCCCGAGCCGCTCTCCCGGCGTCTTCGGCCGATGATGCAACGCCTGCTCGCCGATACGCTCTCGACCGAGATCGCGCCGGGTCTTCGGCTGTCGCGGATTCCGCCCGCGCGTCGCATGAACGAACTGGAGTTTCTGTTTCCCGCGCCGTCGCTGGACTTCGCGGCGCTGCGGCGGATTCTCGCCGCGCACGGTTATCCCGACGTCGCGCTGGAAGCGGGCGCGTTGCGGGGCTTTATCAAGGGGTTCATCGACATGATCGTGGAGCACGACGGGCGCTACTGGATCATCGACTGGAAGTCGAATTATCTCGGCGAGCGCGCCGCGGACTACGGCGCCGGGCCGCTCGCCGAAGCGATGGCGCATCACGCGTATCACCTTCAGGCGCTTGTCTATGTGGTGGCGCTGCACCGGTATCTGCGGGCGCGGCTCGCTGCGTACGACTATGAGACGCACGTCGGCGGCTATCTGTATTTGTTCGTGCGTGGCGTGCGGCCCGACTGGCGCGACGGCGACAGCGGCGCGCCGAGCGGCGTGCATCGCGGACGCCCGCCGCTCGCGCTCGTCGAGGCGCTCGACCGGCAGATGTTTGGGGGCGTGGCATGAGCACGATGGACCTGAACGCGCCGGCATCGCGCTTCGCGGATGAAGGCGCCGCGCTCGACCGGCGTATGTGCGGAGGCACGGCATGAGCATGATCGAGTTGGATGCGCCCGCATTGCGCTTCGCGGATGAGGGCGCCGCGCTCCGGCGGCTGATGTCCGGAGGCACGGCATGAGCACGATGGACCCAAACGCGCGGACATCGCGCTTCGCGGATGAAGGCGCCGCGCTCGACCGGCGTATGTCCGGAGGCACGGCATGAGCACGATCGACACGACCGCGCCGGCGCCGCGCTTCTCGGACGAAAGCGGGCCCCCGGCCCCACCCCGGGCGCCGGGGCAGGGCGCCCACTCGCCGGGCGCCCGGGCGCGCGCCCCAGCCGTCCGCG
>NZ_JALQDQ010000011.1:0-57370 GCF_023631105.1 Caballeronia sp. AZ10_KS36
GGCAGATTGCGGCCCCCCCCTCGCCCGGTTTTGGGGCGGTGCCAGGCATTCACAACTAGCCACCCGCCCCCGCCGCCGCCGCGCTTCGGGCACGACCGCCCGGCGCGCGCCCTCGGCTGCGCGCGCCCCATGGCCGAACTGTCGCGGCGCTCCGGTGCGAGCGCCGATGCCGTCGCATGGGCCGAACGCGCGGCGCTCGCGATCAGCAGTGCGACCGCGCTCGGCCACGTCTGCATGCCGCTCGCGGCGCTCGCGCGCCGTCACGGCGGGCGCGCGCGCGAGGTCCGCGAGGCGCTGCTTGCGAGCGGCGTCGCGAGCCTCGCGCGCACGCAGTCGCCGATGCAGGCGGCGGATTTGCTGCCGCTCGTCATCGACGAGGACGGCCGGCTGTATCTCGCGCGTTACTTCGATTACGAGCGGCGGCTCGCGCTTGCGCTCGTCGAGCGGGCGCAGGCCGCGCGGGTGACGGTGTCCGGGCGCGAGCTGGCGGCGCACGCCGAGCGCATCGCGCGCTATTTCGGGCCGAGCGCGGGCGATGACATCGACTGGCAGCGCGTCGCGGCGCTCGTGGCGCTGGCGGGATGGCTGACCATCGTGAGCGGCGGTCCGGGCACCGGCAAGACGACGACGGTGGTCGGCGTGCTGGCCTGTCTGCTCGACGCCGATCCCAACCTGCGCATCGCGCTTGCCGCGCCGACCGGCAAGGCCGCGCAGCGCATGCAGGAGGCGCTGATCGAGCGCGCGGACAAGCTCCCGTCCGAACTCGCGCAACGCTTGCCGCGCACGTCGTTCACACTGCAGCGACTGCTGGGCGTGCTGCCGGACGGCGGCTTCCGGCACCATCGGGACAATCCGCTGCCGTACGACGTGATCGTCGTCGACGAAGCGTCGATGATCGATGTCGCGCTCGCGGCGCATCTGCTGGAAGCGGTCGCGCCGACGAGCCGGCTCGTGATGCTCGGCGACAAGGACCAGCTTTCCGCGGTCGAAGCGGGCGCGGTCTTCGCGGAACTGAGCGCGCAGCCGTCGTTCAGCCAGGGCGGCACGCGGCGCATTGCCGAGGCGCTCGGCGTGGACTATGCGCGGTTGCGGGCGGCGTTGCCGTCGGGTTCGCCTTCGGTTACTTCGTCAGACGACCATTCGGATGGCGAAGCGATCACGGCGGGGCTTGCGGCGACCCCAGACGCAGACGAGGGAGACTTGTTCGCGCCGCGAGACGCGCGACGCGATGAGCAAACTCGCGTTGCGCCGACCAGTATGGCTGCGGCGTTGCCGTCTGGTTCGCCTTGGGTTTCTTCGCCAGACGACGATTCGGACGGCGAAGCGAGCGGCGCGGGGCTTGCGGCGACCCACAGCGCAGACGACGGAGACTTGTTCGCGCCGCGAGACGCGCGACGCGATGAGCCAACTCCCGTTGCGCCGGCCGGCAGGGCTGCGGCGTTGCGAGCGGGATCGGCGTCGCGCACGCAAGCCGTTTTCGATGACGAAGGCTACGCCGACCTTTTCGCCACCATCGACACGGAGACGTATCCGGAAGACGAACGTCGCGACGGTGCGCAGCGGAACGTGGACGACGAGCGAATTCAGCAGAAGGCGCCGAACAAGCGCAATGAGCGGGATGAAAACGCGGGACGCGAACGGCGGGACGAGCTTAACGAGCAACGCGAGGGCGATCAGTCCGAGAAGCGCGCCCGTCGAGTTGAGCGTAACAGTCGTGACGAGGGAAACCAGCGCGACGACCGTGAGCAGTGCGACGAGCGTGATCAGCGCGGCGAGCAAACCGACGACAGCGAGCAGGACCGACGCAGCGAACAGGGGGATCGGCACCACGAGCATCAGGGCCACAATGAGCGCAACGGCCGAAATGTGCACTACGGCCACAACGAGCATGACGAGCGAGGGAGGCGCACCGGGGCCGACGATGCAGACCACACCAACGCCCCGCTCACCGACTGCGTCGTCTGGCTCGCGCGCAACTACCGCTTCGGACTGGATTCGGCGATCGGCCGCTTGTCGATCGCCATCCGCGACGGCGATGCGCAAGCTGCCCTCGCCGCGCTCGATATCCGGCAATCGCCCGCGACGAGTGACGACGCAGCCGCCGTGCTTTTCGACGACGCGCACGCCACGCTCTCCGAGCGCACGCTCGCGCATCTGGCCACAGGATTCGCGCCGTACGCCGACGCGCTCTCGTCCGTACTCGAGGCGCGGCGCTCGAATTCAGTCGGTGCACAGGACGACGAAGCCCGGCTCTTCGACGCGCTGAACCGCTTTCGCCTGCTATGCGCGACGCGCAAAGGCCCGCGCGGCGTCGACGAAGTGAACGCCCGCATCGCGGCGAAAGTGCGGGAGCAGGCGGGCATTGCGCTTGCGCTCGGCGCACAATGGTTCGCCGGGCGGCCGGTGATCGTCACGCGCAACGACTATGCGCTCGGGCTTTTCAACGGCGATATCGGCATCGCGCTGCCGGGCGCGGACGGCGCGCTGCGCGTGGCATTCCGCATGGCCGACGGCTCGTTGCGCTATGTCTCGCCCGCCGCGCTGCCGCCGCACGATACGGCGTTCGCGCTCACGGTCCACAAGTCGCAGGGATCGGAGTTCGACGAGGCGGCGCTCGTCCTGCCGGGGAGCTTCGTGCGCGTGCTGTCGCGCGAACTCGTCTACACGGCCATCACGCGGGCCAAGCGCCGGATCGAGCTGATCGGCTCGGCGGATATCTTCGCGCAGGCGGTCGATGCGCCGACGCGCCGCGATTCCGGCCTCGCGGCGAGAATGCGGCGGTTGATGAGCGCGAGCGCCGGGGTTTAAGGCGCGCGCCTATTCGAAGGAGTCACTTTCATGACCGATAGCTTCGCGATCGCGCCGGGCGAGATCGAGTTGACGGCGGTGCGCGCGCAAGGAGCGGGCGGGCAGAACGTCAACAAGGTGTCGAGCGCCATTCACCTGCGCTTCGACATTCGCGCGTCGTCGCTGCCGGAGCACATCAAGGCGCGTTTGCTCGCGCTCGCCGATAGCCGCGTGACGCGCGACGGCGTCATCGTCATCAAGGCGCAGGAGCATCGCACGCAGGACATGAATCGCGCCGCGGCGCTCGCGCGGCTGGACGAACTCATTCGCAGCGTGAGCGTCACGCGTCGCAAACGCATCGCGACGAAGCCCACGCGTGCGTCGCAGGTTCGCCGTGTCGAAGGGAAAGTGAAACGCGGCGCGGTGAAAGCAGGGCGCGGACGCGTGCGGGACGAGTAAAGCGAGGCGGAGCGCCAAAAGGCAAGCTCGATGACGGCCGCCGCCCGTGTCGTTCGAGAGAGCATCGCGAGCGGGACGTGCTTGTTGCTTCGCGTGCGCGACGAATAGAGCGGGAAGATGCGCCAAGCGCTCCATGACGTCCGCCGCCAGTGTCGTTTGCGCGCGCATCGCGAGCGGGACGTGCTCGTGGCTTCTAATGCGCCGGGAGAGCCGAGCGCGGATGCCGAGCCGGCATCCGCTTGACAGTTCCGGTGGCCAGCGCCGTCTTCGCGAGCATAACTCCGCATCACTTCAAGCTCACGAGCAACACGTGATCATCGGGAATGGCGGCGGCCTGCCCTGCGCCGCGAAAGCGGAGCGCGAACCCGCGCGGCTCGTTCAAACGGTGGAACGAACTGCGCGACAACGCCTGTCGCCGCGTTGAACAGCATCCGCTCAACAACAGGTGTCGCGGGAGCGGAGCGCGGGCTGCGCTGCGCGGCGAAAGTGAAGTGCAAACCCGCGCGACTTCGTTCGAGCGGGCGGAAAGATGAGCGGGAAAACGCTTGTCGCCCGCTCGACGGCATCAGCTCAACAACGGGCGTCGCGGGAGCCGGGGCGCGGATGCTGAGCCGGCATACACTCGACAACTCCACGGGGGTCCTCTCGGGCGATCGCGTGGGCGTATTCGAAATTGCGACGCTCGACGCGAGCGCGACACCGCGGGGGAGGATGGCCAGCGCCGTGCTCCCGCGTCCTTCATCGCAAGCGACGCGCGTTTATCGAGAGAAAGGAGGCCCGCACTGCGCCGCCGAAGCGAAGCGCGATCCCGCGCGACGCAGCGCAATGAGCCCGAAAACTACCGCGCCAGCGACTTCCTCGCCCCAAACGGCATCCGCTTGACCACCCCCGTCGCCAGCGCCGTGCCGGCAAGCACGACCGCGCATCCTTCCAACATCACGAGCGACACGTGCTCGTCGAGGAAAAGCGCGCCCCACAAGATGCCGAAAAGCGGAATGACGAACGTGACCGTCATCGCGCGGGCCGGGCCGGCCGACGCCACCAGCCCGAAGTACAGGAAATACGCGATGCCCGTGCAGCACACGCCGAGCGCGATCACCGCCTCCCACGCATGCGCGGAGATCGGCGTCGCGGGCCACGTCATCGCGGCGAGCGGCGCAAGGGCGAGGGTCGCGCCAATCATGCTGCCGGCCGCGTTGGTGGTCGCGTCGACATCCATCAGGTACTTCTTCGCGAAGTTGCCCGCCACGCCGTAGAGGGCGGATGCCGCGAGCGCCGCAGCCGCCGCCAGCAGCCCGCGCACTGGCAGCGCCGCCGCGGCCGCGTCGTGCGCGCCCGGCGTCGCGATCTGATTCCACACGAGCAGCAGCACGCCCGCGAAGCCGATCGCCATGCCGATGGTGCGCATCGTCGTCAGCCGGTCCTTCAGCCACACGTAGGCGACGAGCGCGCCCCAGAGCGGCGTCGTCGCGTTGATGACGGAGGTCGCACCCGCCGACAGCGTCAGTTCCGCGAACGCGAAGAAACAGAAGGGCGCAGCCGAATTCAGAATGCCGACGACGAAAAGCGGCACTGCGCGCTTGCGCAACGTCGAGAGCGTGTCGGCCAACGGGCGCCGCGCGAGCAGCATCGCGATGAGAAACAACGCGCCGATGCCCACGCGCACGGCCATCAGCGGCGCGACGCCGAACTCGACGACACCCACGCGGATGAACAGGAACGACGCGCCCCACATGGCGGCCAGGACGACTAATTGAAACAAATTGACGATGGACATGACGTTGCGGACTGCTTGCCTGCTGATAAAAGTCCGCGCATGTTACACCGCGCCGCGCGCCGCGAAGCGTTCGTCGAAAGAGACCGCAAGAAGCAGGAGCAAAGCAGGAACAAAGCAGGAACGCGCCCCGTCGCCGAGCGGGGCGCGGGGGCGCGGGGGCGCGGGGGCGTGCTTAGTGCGGGGGAATCATCCACGTGAGCACGTTCTGTTGCAGCCAGACGAGCACGCCGAGAATGATGGTGAGCAGAATGGAATGCTTGAAGGTTCGCGCGAACACGAGACCTTCCTTGCCCTTCAGGTCGGTGGTCGCCACGCCCGTCGAGATGTTCTGCGGCGAGATCATCTTGCCCATCACGCCGCCGGACGAGTTCGTCGCCGCCATCAGCACCGGATCGAGATTGAGTTGGTGCGCCGCCACGACTTGCAGGTTGCCGAAGAGCGCATTGCCCGACGTATCGCTGCCGGAGAGAAAGACCGCGACCCAGCCGAGAAACGCCGAAACGAGCGGAAACAGCGGCCCGACCGACGCCACGCCCAGACCCAGCGTGTAGTTCATGCCCGAGTAGTTCATCAGATACGCGAGGCCGACGATGGTCGCCACCGTCAGAATGGCGATGCGCGTCTGCACCCACGTATCGACGATGGCCGCGCCGAATTCACGCGCCGGCAGCTTGACGAGCGCGGCCGTGATGATGGCCGCGACCAGAATGGCCGTGCCCGTGGCGAGCGGCTGGAAGTCCCAGATCGCGCCGTACGGCTGGTTGTACAGCGTGATGTAGACGACCTTGTCGAGCCCCGGCCAGGACACCTTCACGTCGCCGATCAGGAAGATTTTCGCGACCGTCCACACGATCACGACGATCGACACCACGATCCACGGCAGCCAGCCTTGCCCGCCCGAGAGCGCGGTGCGCGTCGTGCCCGCGCGATCGACGTTCACCGCGAAGCGTTCGTCGGGCGCGGGTTTCCAGACGCGCAGGAACGCAATCGTGAGAATGAGCGAGACGAGCGACGACAGCACGTCCGTGAGCGCATAGCTGATGTAGTTCGACGTGACGAACTGCGTCAGCGCGAACGTGCCGCCGGAGACGAGCAGCACGGGCCACACGCGCATCATGTTGCGAAAGCCCGCGTACACGGCGATCACGTAGAAGGGCAGAAAGAATGCGAAAAGCGGCAACTGGCGGCCGACCATTTTCGCGAGCGCGTCCGTCGGCAGGTGCGTGACCGCGCCGAGCACGGTGATCGGCACGCCGAGCGCGCCGAAGGCCACCGGCGCCGTGTTGAAAATGAGCGTGAAGGTGAGCGCTTCGAGCGTCGGAAAGCCGAGCAGGATCAGGAGCGAACTCGTGATCGCGATCGGCGTGCCGAAGCCGGAGATGCCTTCCAGCAGCGCGCCGAACGAGAAGCCGATCACCACCAGCACGATGCGCCTGTCGTTCGGCAGGTTATCGACCATCCAGAGCCGAAACGCTTCGAAGCGCCCGGAGCGTTGCGCGACGTTGTACAGCAGGATCGCCGCGAACACGATCCACATGACCGGCCAGAGCGCGAAGACGGCGCCCGCCGCGACCGAATTCAGCGCGAGGCCGACCGGGAACTTCCAGCCCGCGACAGCGATGATGAGCGCGACGATCAGTCCCGCGAGCGATGCCTGCCACGCGGGTCGGCGCGCCCAGCCAAGCAGCACCAGCACGATGATGATCGGCAGCGCCGCCACGATGAACGACAGCGCCAGCGAACCGGCAATGGGCGTGAGTAGCTGATGGAACATCGAGTCTCCTTTCTTCTCTTGTTGGCGAAGCGGCGGTCGCTGCCGCCATGCGCGCGGAGTTCGATGTTTCAGTCGCTCACGCCCGGCGTGCGCCGTCTTAAGCGCCGGCGTAACACGCCCACTAAGAATAGGTGACCGATGAGCCGCGTCAAGCGGTGAAAGCCCGCGTACGCGACAGGGTTCGTCGGATTCGATCAGGCGTTGCTCATCCTTCCACGGCTGCGGCCGTTGCTGCCGCGGCAGCGCCGCTGTCGCGGTTGACGGGCGGCGTCTGCCGGAACACCCAGACGGTCAGGAGCGCGATCGACGCGAGCATCCAAAGCAGAAAAAACACGAAGGCCATCATGTCCTGTTCCCCGAGAACGTGAAGTGCGCGACGGCGGCGTGCCGTCGCATCGCGGTAAATAGGGACGGTGAATAGCCAGAAACGTGCCAATGGTCTGTCAAATTCCGCCAAAGCCTTGTCGGAAAAGGAAAGTGGCACAGCGCACGAAGCCGAGGACGCGGCACGCCGAGCGCCAGTCGGCAGAAAACGTTTCAGGATCGTTACGGCGCGCCGAATGGCGGGCGGAGAACCGCCAGTTTTTGTAACGCGGACGAACAGCTGCGGCCCGAGTCAGTGGCCGCGTCCGCCTCCATGACCGCCCCCGCCGTGCCAGCCGCCGCCGTACCCGCCATGGCCGCCTTGCCATGTCCCGCCGCCATGCCCGCCGCCGTGGTGCCAGCCGCCGCCGTGCCAACCATGTCCGTGACCCCAGCAGCATCCGCCGCCCCAGTAGCCGAAGCCGACCGAGATCGCCGGATAGCCGTAGCCGTAAAACGCCGGATAACGGTACGGGTAATACGGATAGCCGTAATAGCCCGCATAGGGGTAGGCGGCATAGGGGTAGCCGGCATAGGGGTAGACGGCCGAGTAGGGCACCTGTTCGGTCGAGTAGACGATGCCGGTCCCCGGCACGGCCGATGCGCCCGAGGCTGCGTTGGCCGGCAGCGCGAATTCGCGCTGCGCATAGACGGCGCTGACAGTGGGGTAACCTGCGGCCGGGTAGTCGGGATACGGGTAGTAACAGCCACTGACCAGAAGTCCCGCAGCGATCGCGGCCATGCCGCTATTCGCGTGGACGATGCGTGCGAACATCATGATGCTGCTCCTTCAATTGCCTGCGGGACTCTTCCGGTTCAGTGGTCTCGATAGAACCGATCCGGTCCGTTAAAGAGGAGCTTAGTCGATCGATGCATGGCGCGTGGCATGCGCCCGGTGGGAACGATGGCTGGTATCGCTTCCTGTAACAGACTTGAAACACGTGCGGCCCCGACGATGTCGCGCCGCACGCTCGATGCGCTGCGGCCTTACTTGCCGACCTGATTGCCGATGACCCCGCCGACGGCCGCGCCGCCCAGCGTCGAAAGCGCGCTGCCGCCGATCACGGCTCCGCCCGCTGCGCCGACGCCCGCGCCGATGGCGGTGTCGCGCTGACGCGTGGTCATGTTGTCGCAGCCGGTCAGTCCGGCGAAAGAAGCGATGAGCATTGCTGCGGCGCCGATTTGTTTGATGTTTTTCATGTCGACTCTCCAGTGATGATGGAACGAATCGGCTGCGGCGCAACTTCCCGGACAAGACGACGGTCCGGCGCGCATGCCGCGTTTATTCGCCGGTTCGTCCAAGAGACAGCAGGAAAGATGCCCGAATCGTCTGAATGAGCTATCAGCCTTGTCGCACAAGGCTTCGACCGGGAATGATGCAAGCAAAACGGCCTGCCGCACTCGCCGCGCGACAGGCCGTTTCGGGTCAGGCTTTCAGTCCGTCAAAGACGGCGCATCAGGTCGGCTGATAGATTTCCGCGCCCTTCTTCACGAACTCGATGGCCTTCGTCTGCATGCCGTGGGTGAGCGCGTCGGTTTCGCTCACGCCCTGCTTCGCGGCGAAGTCGCGCACGTCCTGCGTGATCTTCATCGAGCAGAAGTGCGGGCCGCACATCGAGCAGAAGTGCGCGACCTTCGCCGAGTCCTTCGGCAGCGTTTCGTCGTGGAATTCGCGCGCCTTGTCCGGGTCGAGGCCGAGATTGAACTGGTCTTCCCAGCGGAATTCGAAGCGCGCCTTCGAGAGCGCGTTGTCCCGCACCTGTGCGCCGGGATGCCCCTTCGCCAGATCCGCCGCGTGCGCCGCGAGCTTGTACGTGATGATGCCTTCCTTCACGTCGTCCTTGTTCGGCAGGCCGAGGTGCTCCTTCGGCGTCACGTAGCAGAGCATCGCCGTGCCGAACCAGCCGATCATCGCGGCGCCGATGCCCGAGGTGATGTGGTCGTAGCCCGGCGCGATGTCGGTGGTGAGCGGCCCGAGCGTGTAGAAGGGCGCCTCGTCGCACCATTGCAGCTGCAGGTCCATGTTCTCCTTGATGAGCTGCATCGGCACGTGGCCGGGGCCTTCGATCATCACCTGGACGTCGTGCTTCCACGCGACTTGCGTCAGTTCGCCGAGCGTCTTCAGCTCGCCGAGCTGCGCTTCGTCGTTCGCGTCGTAGATGGAGCCGGGGCGCAGGCCGTCGCCGAGCGAGAACGAGACATCGTACTGCTTCATGATTTCGCAGATGTCTTCGAAGTGCTCGTAGATGAAGCTCTCCTTGTGATGCGCGAGGCACCACTTCGCCATGATCGAGCCGCCGCGCGACACGATGCCCGTCATGCGGTTCGCCGTCAGCGGCACGTATTGCAGCCGCACGCCCGCGTGGATCGTGAAGTAGTCGACGCCTTGCTCCGCCTGCTCGATGAGCGTGTCGCGGAAGATTTCCCACGTGAGGTCTTCGGCTTTGCCGTTGACCTTTTCGAGCGCCTGATAGATGGGCACCGTGCCGATCGGCACCGGCGAATTGCGGATGATCCACTCGCGCGTCTCGTGGATGTGCTTGCCGGTGGACAGGTCCATCACCGTGTCGCCGCCCCAGCGGATCGCCCAGGTCATCTTGTCGACTTCCTCGCCGATGGACGAGCTGACCGCCGAATTGCCGATGTTCGCGTTGATCTTCACGAGGAAGTTGCGGCCGATGATCATCGGCTCGCTTTCCGGGTGATTGATGTTCGCGGGAATGATCGCGCGGCCGCGCGCCACTTCGTCGCGCACGAACTCGGGCGTGATTTCCTTTGCCGCGTCCTTGCCGAATGCCGCCGCGCCGAACGCCTGTCCGGGATGCTGGCGGCCCATCATCTGCGCGAGCTTCTCGCCGTTCGGGCCGCTCTTGCGCAGGCTTTCGAGGTATTCGGCGCGACGCTGGTTTTCGCGGATGGCGATGTATTCCATCTCCGGCGTGATGATGCCCGCGCGCGCGTAGTGCATCTGCGTGACGTTCTTGCCGGCGACGGCGCGGCGCGGCTTGCGGTGCAGGCCGGGAAAGCGGAGTTCGGCCGTCTTCGGATCGGCGGCGCGCTCGCGGCCGAATTCGCTCGACAGGCCCGCGAGTTCTTCCGTGTCGCCGCGCTTCTCGATCCAGCCGGCGCGCAGCGCGGGCAGTCCCGAGCGGATGTCGATCTTCGCGTCCGGATCGGTGTACGGACCGGACGTGTCGTACACGTACACCGGCGGATTCTTCTCGCCGCCGAAGCCGTCCGGCGTGTCCGACTGCGTGATCTCGCGCATCGGCACGCGAATGTCGGGCGTCGAGCCGGTCACGTAGACCTTGCGCGAGTTCGGCAGCGGCGCGATGGCGGCGGCGTCGACGACGGCGTTTTCCGACAGAAACTTGGGATTGGCATTCATGTGCTGTCTCTCCTGTGGGACGTTTTGACATGCGAGCGTTGCAGCGCTCGGCTGACTCAGGAGCTAAACAGGGAGGAACGAGACGGAAAGGTACGGGTTCGGAAGAAGGAGTCTGATGCGGCGCGACTGTCGAAACCCGAACGCTTCCCTGCGCTGGCATTATCCAGATCAGGTTCAAAGGGTATTTCTCACCCGCGCCGCGCGAGGCGACTGCGCTCGATGAAACCGGCCGCAATCGCGATGCGCAACGCAGGACCCCCGCGTTAGCAGCCGCCACCATACACCGCAGCGTGGCGTGTTGGCAACCATCTGAAAATTCGTCCGGCGATTCGTCGATCGCGCGGGGCGCTTACTGCATAATGTCGCTCGCCCCGGCCTGCGTGTTTTCCCTGACCGCCCGGCAGCCGCAATCGACGCCCCGCGTCGCCCGCTGTTTCTCTCTGCGCCCGCGTTCGCATCCAACTGTTTCGCCATGTCGTCCTGTCTCGTTTGTCGCGACGCTTTTCTCGCCCGTTCGGTTGCCGTCTGTCGGATCGAAGACACGGCTCGGTCTTGCACGCTGGCCGGATAACACATGTCTAAGCCGCCGCGCCTGCCGCGCCTGCCGCGTCTGCCTTCTTCGTTGCCCGATCGTTTTCCGTTTCGCGCGCCGCGTTCGCACAAGGGACAAGTCGCGCTCGCGCTCGCCGTCGTCTATCTCGTGTGGGGCTCGACGTATCTCGCCGTGCATCTGTCGCTCGCGTCGTTTCCGCCGCTTCTGCTTTCCGGCTTGCGCAATCTGTTCGCGGGCATCGGGCTCTTCGTGTTCGCCGCGCGCCGCAAGCCGGTTTGGCCGACGTTGGCCGAAGCGCGCAATGCGGCGCTCGTCGGCACGCTGCTCGTCGGCTTGTCGAGCGGGATGCTCGCCTACGGCATGCGCACCGTCGAGACCGGGACCGCAGCCGTGATGGTCGCCACCGTGCCGCTTTTCGCGACGATCATCGCCGCGCTCACGGGCCGGCGGATTGCGAACGGCGAGTGGGTGGCGGTCGGGCTCGGGCTCGTCGGCATCGTGCTGCTGAACCACGGCGACTCGGGCTCCGGCTCCACCGCGGGCAGCATCGCGATTCTGTGCGGCGCGATCTTCTGGGCGGGCGGGGCGCATCTGGCGAGCCGCGTCAAGCTGCCGTCGGACCTCTTCATGTCGACGGCGCTCCAGATCGGCCTCGGCGGTTCCATTTCGACGACGGTGGCGTTGCTCTCTGGCGAGCGGCTAACGGGCATCGGCTTCGTGCCGGGGCTGTCGTTTCTGTATCTGATGCTCGTCGGAACGATGGCCGCGTATGTCGCCTACGGCTTCTTGATCCGGCATACGAGCCCGATCATCGCGAGTAGCTGCATGTACGTGAATCCGGTGGTCGCGGTGTTGCTCGGCGCGCTGTTGCTCGGCGAGGCGATCACGCGCTGGACCGTCATTGCGACGGTCGTCATTTTGCTGAGCGTCGCGCTTTCTTTCTGGTTCGATTATCGAAGGCGCGGGTTGGTGTGATCGCTTTTTCGACGTTGCGTTCGCCTCGCTTGTAAGAACGACGCCCACGCTGCGCTCGAAGGCGCGCACGTGCCGCTGCGCGCTCGCGCCCCGAACGAATCCTCTAATGAAAGCGGCAGCCTTGCGCGATAAGGCTTCCAGCCGAAGTCGCGCGGCTCGCGCACCGCAAAAGGGCACGGCTGTTGCTCCATGTGCGCCACCCGCGAGGCGCGTCATCCCGATGAAACAAAGACGCGTTCCTTGCGGCGAGGACGCGGCGTAGCGGGCCAGCCGCCCGCCGTCCGCAGCCTTCACGACACCATCAACGATCACAAAAAGGAAGGTGGCACATGAAGCTCATCCGCACTGTCACGGCGCTCGCTGCCGTCGCTTCGCTCTTGTCCGCATGCGGCGGAAGTTCGGACGACGTCGGCAAGGAACTCGGCCTCACGCAAGCGCAGGTTCATTTCGTCCACGCGATTCCGAGCGGCCCGAACGTCGACTTCTACGATAACGGCAAGGTGCTGCAACCGAACATCGGCTACAAGGCGGTGACCAACTTCGCGAACATCGGCACGGGCCAGCACAACTTCGGCTACGCGGCCGTGAACACGACGACCCTGCTCGCGTCCGATTCGAGCATCAGCAACGCGGCGAAGGGCCACGAATACACGGTCATCGCGCTGCCGGACGCGGGCTTCCTGCCGTCGATCGCCGTGATCGACGATCCGTTCGACAAGGGTCTTCTGTCGACGAGCGCGCGCGTGCGCGGCTTCAACGCATCGGCGAACGCGGAGAATCTCGATCTGTATCTGGTCGCGCCGGGGACGGACATCGCGACGGTCAACGCGACGATGCCGAGCGTCGCCTTCAAGAGCGCGGTCCCGGCGAGCACGCAGGACTCGATCTATGTTTCCGGCGGCACGTATCAGCTGATCGCGACGCTGCCGGGTTCGAAGACGCCGGTGTACAAGTCGGCTTCGTTCAATCTCGGCAATAACGCAGACTGGCTCGTGACGACGCTGCCTTCCGGCAACGCGCTGTCGCAGGTCGTGCCCGGCAAGATCCGGGTGCTGGTGGCGCAGGGCGGCAACACGCAGACGCCGGCGCTGGAGTTGCCGGATACGCAGTAAGCGCTTTCGCGTCAGACCGTGACGAAAACCCGCCCGAGCGATGCCGGGTGGGTTTTTTAATGGACGAAAAAAAATCTCGCCGCGCGAGGCGGCGAGATGACAGGGACTACGCTGAGTCGATAGAAGCGCCCGGCTTACTTATGCTCTTCCGCCGAGTTCGAGATAGCCTGGCCGCCCTTCGACAGATCCTGACCTGCGCCCGAGATGGTGTTGCAGCCTGCCAGCGCAGCGGTGCCCGCGATCAGCAGCAAAGCGATGATTCGAGTCATGTTCAATCCCCTTGAAGTGAAGTGTCTGGATTGGCCGCTGCTCGTTCGATGGGCCTCACCGGTGGAATAATCTTAAAAAAGCGCCCGAGCGCGCGCTGTAGGCACACATGTGTTTTTTGTGTCGGCGGACTCCGCATTTCGCGTCGGCATCGTCCTACGCGGCGGCGCGGGTCGGCGCGTCGGTCACGTCCGCATGCACGCGGTCGCGCGGCATCGACACGCGAATGCTGGTGCCGTGCGGCGTCGCGCGTTCGATCTCGAAGCGCCCGCCGCGCGCCGACACGCGCTGCCGCATGCCGACGAGTCCGTGCGTCTGCGTGCGCTTTAGGTCCTGCGGCCGGATGCCGATGCCGTCATCGTCGATGGCGAGCGCGACGTTCGCCGGGTCGAGCGTCAGTGCAATGCCGATGCGGCTCGCACGCGCGTACTTCGCGGCGTTCGTGAGCGTTTCCTGCGCCACGCGAAAGAGCGCGATCTCGATGGCTTCGCCGAGTTTCACTTCGTCGTCCGGCAGATCGGCCTCGACCGTCCAGCCGTTGCGCTGCGCGGCTTCGTCCACGAGCGAGCGCAGCGCCGTGACGAGACCGAAATTGGCGAGCACCGTCGGCCGCATGTCCTCGATGATCCGCCGCTTGAGTGCGATGCCCTGATCCAGATTGCCGATGGCGCGCGACAGTTTCTCGGCCATCGCCGGCTCCGATTCACGCAGCTTGCCGCGCACCCACGCGACATCCATCTTGCTCGCCGTCAGGATCGAGCCGAGTTCGTCGTGCAGTTCGCGGGCGAGCTGCGTCTTTTCATCCTCGCTGACCGATTGCAGATGCCACGCGAGCGCTTCGAGTTGGCGCGTGCGTTCGAAGACGAGTCGATCGAGTTCCTCCTGCTGCGTGATGAGTTCGCGTTGAACGCGATCCTGCTTGTCGAGCTGAATGCCGAGATTGCGAAACAGCAGCAGGAACAACACGATGTTCAGCGCGCACAGCGCCGCGACGCACAGCGTCGAAATGCGCTGATCGGCGCGGCTCGCGTCGAGCGCGTGTTGCGCGCGCTGCTCCTCGTTCAGGCGCAACAGCGAGAGCGCGGCGTCGAGCGTCATGTCCTTGTCGGTCGATGCATCCGAAGGCGCGACCGATGGCGCCGCCGCGCGCTCGATGGCGTCGTTGGCCGCCGCGCGAATGTGCGCGAAGCTCGCGAGCGCGGTGTCGTCGCCGATGCGGCGATAGTAGGCATCGAGCGTGGCGAGCGCGCGGCGCACGTGCGCGGCGGTCGCGTCGAACTGCGTTCTGTAGGCGGCGTCCGGTTTCAGCGCGATCGCTTGTCCCTGCGCCGACAGCGTCGCGATGTCCGCCGCGAGCGCCGAAAGCTGCGCGGTGGCGCTCTTGGCGTCGAGCGCGGTTTCGTACTCGGCGGCAATGCGCATGCGGCCCGACTCCAGAATCACGAGCCCGCCGACGGTAATCACGATCGCCACCGTCATCGCGACGGCCCAGCTATACCGATGCATCCATTCGTTGATGCGCGCGAATCCGGCGCGCGTGCCGCGGCTCGCCGGCGGGGCGGGCGAAGCGTCGTCTTGCGCGATGCCGGCAAGCGCAGCGTGAGGAAGGTGGCTCATGACGTGGTTCTCGATGCGGCGACGAGGCAGATGGCGCGCGTGGCGCAGCCGATTTGAAAGCAAATGTCGGTGGATTCTCACAGCAAAAAAGGAGCCAGCCCGAATGCGCGCGGCAAACCGCGCGGCTAGCATGAGTGCGTCAACCATTCCTACGGGGAGCGATCATGCTGAGATGGGCTCTGTTCTTCGCGATCGTCGCTGTGATCGCCGGCTTGCTGGGCTTCACGGGCATTGCCGCGGGCGCCGCGACCATTGCCAAGTTCCTGTTCGTACTGTTCCTGATTCTTTGCGTCGTGTTTCTGGTGCTGGGGTTCGTCATCACCAAGAAAGCGGTCGATTAGCGGCGTATCGCTTGTTCCACGCTTTGCCATGCCGGGATGGCGGTTCGCGTCATGCCCGGCTCAGACCTTGAACGACCGTAGAACAATCACGAGGAGGGTCCCATGCTGCACTACGCGGCCGTTTTCTTCGTCATCGCGATCATCGCGGCGGTGTTCGGCTTCACGGGCATCGCGGCCGGCGCCGCTGAAATCGCGAAGATCCTGTTTTATATTTTCCTCGTCGTGTTCGTCGTGACGCTGCTGCTCGGTGTCTTCAGGACGTGACGTTGCCGAATCGTCGTGCCCGCGCCCGTTCATCGGACGATGGAGCGGAGCGGGCACGCGCCATGCATCGCAGACGATGATCGAATAGCGGAACGCTATGAAGCTGCACGGCGATTCGCTGGACGCATCCGTCCATCCCCCCAATTCACAGGAGCAAACACATGTCCGATTCATCTGCTGTATCGACCGCGCCGGGCCAGTCCAAGGACGCTTTCGTCCTCGATGTGGAAAAAATCCGGAACGACGCGCGGCAGCACATGGACGAAGGCCCGGTCACGTCGACCTATGCCGCCGACCGCGAAACCGTGCTCAAGCTGCTCAACGACGCGCTCGCCACCGAGTGGGTCTGCACGCTGCGCTACAAGCGCCACTACTTCATGGCGAAGGGCATTCACTCGGAAGCCGTCGCGAAGGAATTCGCCGAGCACGCGACCGAGGAGCAGGAACACGCCGACATGCTCGCCGAGCGCATCGTGCAGTTGGGCGGCTCGCCGGACTTCGCGCCGGACAGCCTGAAGTCGCGTTCGCATTCGGAGTACAAGGAAGGCGCCGATCTCATCGACATGATTCGCGAGAACCTGATCGCCGAGCGCATCGCCATCGACACGTACCGCGAGATCATTCGCTATCTCGGCGACAAGGACGTCACCACGCGCCGCATCTTCGAGGAGATTCTCGCCGTCGAGGAAGAGCACGCGGACGACATGGCCGACCTGCTGGAAGGCCGCAACGGCTAGGCGTGAGCCTTGGGCGCGGTGCGTGCTGCGCCGCGCATGGCTTTCACGCCTGCCTCGGTAGAATCACCGTTCTCTCATCACAGCAGCGCGGACGGCGTGAATGATTCGAGTCTTGATAGCCGACGACCATGCGATCGTGCGCAGCGGATTCAGGCAATTCGTCGCGGACGAGCCGGACATGGAAGTGGCGGCGGAAGCATCGACGGGCGATGAAACCATCGCGCTCGTACGCGAAACGGCGTTCGACGTGGTGCTGCTCGACATCGCCATGCCGGACAAGAACGGCGTGGACACCTTGCGGGTCATCAAGCAGATCCGGCCGCAGCAGGGCGTGTTGATGCTATCGGGCTTTCCCGAGAGCCAATACGCGATCAACCTGCTGAAGGCGGGCGCGAACGGCTACCTGAACAAGGACGCCGCGCCGGACGAAATCGTGCGCGCCATTCGCACGGTGGCGCGCGGGCATCGTTACCTGTCCGAATTCATCGCGGATGCGCTCGCCGACAAGCTCGACAAGCCCGCCGCCGAGCGGCCGCACGAGTTGCTGTCGGAGCGCGAATTCCAGATCTTCTGCAAGCTCGCGGGCGGCCGGATTCCGACGGAAATCGCGCAGGAACTGCATCTTTCGGTGAAGACGGTGAGCACGTACCGGGCGCGCGTGCTGGAGAAGATGCGGCTGTCGAACAACGCCGATCTGACGTACTACGCGATCAAGAACGGATTGATCGAATAGTGCTTGCGGAGGATGCCTGCCGTGGGCGACCACATCATCACCGACGATTCGAAAGGGCGGCATGAGCCGCGCGGCGGGCCGCTCGCGGTGCTGCTAATCGAAGATTCGCCGCTGATTCGGCGCAGTCTCACCGAAGCGATCGAGGCGCTCGGTCCGTGGCGCGTGACCGCTTTCGCCGATGCGCCCGACGAGGCTATCGCGCTTCTGTCGTCGCAGCGGTTCGACGCGGTCATCGTCGATCTGCAACTGAAGCGCGGCTCGGGCATCGACGTACTCGCGTGGCTCAAGAACGCGGACCGGTCGCGCGTCGCCGAGGGCGCTTTCGTCGTCGTGCTGACCAACCACGCGTTGCCGGCGTATCGCGAGCGGTGCCTGCAATACGGCGCGCGGCATTTCTTCGACAAGTCGCTGGAGTTCGATCGCGTGCTCGATGCGTTGTGGGAGTACGCGCGGGAGCGGGTTTGAGGAGGGCTCGACTCGCGTAAGCCTACGCATAACCGTCGTCGCGGCTCGTCACTCCCCGCGCACCTGACGCGAAACCAGCCGCCGCTCGCGCCCGCGCCAATGACTGAAACCGGCGAGCCCCGTCGCCGCGAGGCCGACCAGACAGACGCCGGTCCATCCCATTGCATGCCACGCGAGCGACGCCAGCCCCGAGCCCGCCGCGCCGCCGATGAAGTACGCCACCATGTAAACCGTGTTCACGCGGCTGCGCGCCTCGGGCTTCAGCGCGTAGATACGCGACTGGTTCGATATCTGCGCGGCCTGCACGCCGATATCCAGCACGATCACGCCGACCACCAGCCCCGCGATGCTGCGCGCCGAGAACGCGAACACGACGAACGACAACGCGACCAGCCCGATCGACAGCGAGATCACCGCGCGCGGCCCGCGCTTGTCCGCCGACTTGCCGGCGAGCGGCGCAGCGAGCGCCCCGGCCGCCCCGACGATGCCGAAGAGCCCCGCCGCCTGCGGTCCCATGTGAAACGGCTCGCCCGCGAGCAAGAGCGTGAGCAGCGACCAGAACGCGCTGAAGCCGGCGAAGAGCGCGCCGCCCGTCAGCGCGGCTTCGCGCAGGCCGGGATTCTCGACGGTGAGATGCCACATCGAGACGAGCAGCTTGCCGTAGGAAAGCGTCGATGTCGGCCGGCTCTTCGGCAGCCGCATCATCACGACGACGGCAAGCGCGATCGTCGCCACGACCGATGCGCCGAACACCGCGCGCCAGCCGAAGTACTCCGCGACGAAACCCGATACCGTGCGCGCGAGCAGGATGCCGAGCAAGAGGCCGCTCATCACGGTGCCGACTGCGTGGCCCCGCTCGGCGGCCGGCGCGAGTTCGGCGGAGAAGGGCACGGCCTGCTGCGCGATCGTCGCTACGACGCCGATCGCGAGACTCGCCGCGACCAGCACCGCGAGCGTCGGCGCGGCGCATGCGGCGACGAGCGAGACGCCGAGCGCGGCGAGCTGAAGCAGGATCAGCATGCGCCGGTCGAAGCGGTCGCCGAGCGGCGCGAGCACGAGCATGCCGAGGGCATAGCCGAGCTGCGTGGCGGTCGGCACGGCGCCGATCAGATACGCGTCCTGCGGAAACGACGCGCGGAAGTCGCCGAGCAGCGGCTGATTGAAATAGATGTTGGCGACCGATACGCCCGCGATGGTCGCGAGCAGCCAGAGCGTGGCGCGCGAATAATGTGGATGAGGTTCAGGCGCGTGAGCGTGCGACGATGAGTGAGGCGGCTGATGCGATTGCGCGGACATGAGTTCGTTCCGTCGGACGGCGGGAAGCGGCGTTCGGCCAGCCGCCGATCATACTGGAGACGCGCGACGTTTGCTCAGCGCGCTGGCGGAACACCGCGCGTCATTCGTCTTCGTCCGCGGCGGCCTTCGGCGCGAGCTTCTCGGGCGCGAGCCACCGGAATCCGGTGAGCGTCGTTTCGCTAAACGTGCATTCGGCTGCGGCGGGGACGTCCGTCTTCCTGGTTGCGGGCGGCGTCGGCGGCGTCGCGATGACGCCTCGGACGACCACGCGCGAACCATGATAAGCGGCCCCGGAGCCGGTGATCTTGAGCGGCGCGCTCGCCGCATCGGGGTACGCCGCGCGCGCCTTGTCCTTGCACGTTTCGACGTTGCGGTAGTACGACGTGCAGCCCGCCGTCAACATCAGCGGAAACGAGAGGGCGAGAAGCAGGCGAGAGCGTGTGTTCATCGGGTCAGTCGGTCGATGCCCGACGCGGCGCGCGCATCGGAGCGTGAGGTAAGTGTGCGGCGATGCTTTATAACATGGCGCGAGCCTCGCGCCGCGAGCGCGGGCGGCTTGTCGGACGGGGCGGCGCGGTAGCAGAATCGGCGAATGCGCTTGCGACGGAGGCGGCCGCCATGCGAAAGGAGATTGAAGTAGGCGATCACGTGTTTGCCCTCGACACCTTGCCGAAAGCGCCGCCCGCCGATGCCGCGGCGGAAGCGGGCGCCGAAGGCTATGCGGTCCGTGTGCGCGTAACGCGCCTCGACGGGCGCGCGGTTCACGGTTCGACGCTCGCGACGGACTCCGGCGAAATGACGGGGGCTCACGGCCCGTTCGCTACGGTCGCCGAGGCGTTGGCGCATGGGGAGGCATGGGGGCGGCACTACGTCTCGCGCATCATCGGGCATGGATTGTAGCGGCGAGGCCAAGTGCGGCGGGCGTTACGGAACCTGGGCCTTCCGGTCGCCGCCGCGCGTCGAAGCGTCGGGACGCCTACTTGATATCAGGCGGTTTCGCCGAGTCGCGGAACTCGAATTCGCCGTTCGCGCGGTACCCAGACTCAACCATGAACGTCAGGACATGGAAGCAGGCTGTCTCTTACTGAACCGGCTGAGGTTCCGGAAAGCGCCAGGCGCCGGTCAATATCTCCGCGCGAGGACGATAGAGCCGCACCCAGTAGGTCCAGTCCGGCGGCGTCGGCAGGCAATTCGGGATCACGCCGTCGCACCCGCCGAACTGCACCGTGACCGAGCCGTCCGGATTCTTCTTCGCGGTCACGTCGTTGACCGAGTACGCGTCGTACGCATTCTTCTCCAGACGGCCTTGCGCGTTGTACATGGTGATGGACCAGAAGGCATCGACGGGTACGTCCTTGACCGTCAGCCGATAAACTTTCGTGCCGTCGTTGCCGGGCGGCGTGACGGTGAGGTACGTCGCGTCCTTCTCCGGATTGCCGCCCCAGCCGGACGCGGTCGCGATGAGGTGCCGCACCGGATCGACCTCGCCGCGCGCGCCGAACATCCCGTGCGTGTCGGGCAGCATCGCCGCGAGCGTGAGCAGGGCGTCGCGCACTCTTTTCTGACTGACGTCATCCCACGCCGGGACCTCGAAGTTGCCCCGGCTCGCCTGCTCGGTGCGGATCGCGTCCTGCAGCGCGTGCGCTTTGGCGAGATCGGCCGGGCTGTTCGGATCGACGAACACGCGCACGCCGAGCAGCAAATAGCGAGTGCCCGCCCGCTGACGCTCGAAGCGATAGCGCCCCGCGCCGTAGTAGACGCCCGCGACATAGTGATCTTCGTCGATCGCCATGAGCGACATGAAACGTTTGCCCGCGTCGGGCATCGTGACCGTCACCGGGCCGGCGTCGAGATCGAATACCGCCGCTGAGTAGAGCGTGTCGCGATTGGTGCGCACGACCACTTGCGAATCGGCAGATGCGGGAAGCCGGCGGTGATCGAACGCCCCGAGACCTTTCGCGCGCGATACGGCCTGACGGAAATAGAGATCGCTCTCGGCGCGGTTGAAGTTGTCCACCGTGACGGGTTTCGGCGCTTCTTCGGCGCGGGCCAGCGTCAGGAGTGCGAAATAAAACGCGGCCGCGAAGATTTTCGATTTGACGCTCACTCAAGTCTCCTTATGGCGTGAGTTGCCGTTGCAAATCCGTTCTTTTTATTCGTTATGAAACACGATGCAGACCTGGTGCCGGGGACCGGACTCGAACCGGCAAGCCGTGAGGCGGCGGATTTTAAGTCCGCTATGTTTACCAATTTCATCACCCCGGCAGGGCGGACGCGATTCTACCATTGCGCCGGGCCGCGCCAAAACCGCGACGACGCGCGATCGGCCGCAAACTCGCGCGTATTGAAAGCCATTCGACAACCTCGCGCGCCTCACGCATAATCGCCGACGGACCGGCGCGCCGGAGAACGCGCGCAACGGCAGGCCGTCGATCACGCGCAAGGACCCACGATGGGCAAAACCCGGCTCGAAGCGTTCAGCGATGGCGTCATCGCCATCATCATCACGATCATGGTGCTCGAACTCAAGGTGCCGCACGGCCACGACTTCGCCGCGCTCGCGCCGCTCGTGCCCGTGCTCGCGGCGTACGTGTTGAGCTTCGTCTATGTCGGCATCTACTGGAGCAATCATCATCACCTGCTGCACGCCATCGGGCGCGTCAACGGCTCGGCGTTGTGGGCGAATCTGCATCTGCTCTTCTGGCTGTCGCTCTTTCCGTTCACGACCAACTGGATGGGTGAGAGCCATCTGAGCGCCGTGCCGACCGCGTGCTACGGCTTCGTGCTGTTCATGACGGCCGTTGCCTGGTACATCCTGACGCGCGTGCTGATTTCCATGCACGGCGAGAATGCGCGGCTCGAACGCGCCGTCGGCGCGGACCGCAAGGGCAAGCTGTCGGTGCTGCTGTATCTGCTGGCGATTGCCGCGTCGTTCTGGCAGCCGTGGATCGCGGCGGTCATCTATACGGTCGTCGCGGCGGGCTGGCTCGTGCCGGACCGGCGCATCGAGCGCATGCTCGCGAGCGAGGAGCATTGACTTGCCGACGACGCGCATCGGTCTCATCTCCGACACGCACAATCTCGTGCGCCCCGAGGCGCTCGACGCGCTGCGCGATTGCGCGCACATCATTCACGCGGGCGATATCTGCAAGCACGAGGTGCTCGACGCGCTCGCGCAACTCGCGCCGCTGACCGTCGTGCGCGGCAACAACGATATCGCCACGAGCGTCGCGCATCTGCCGGAGCACGCGCGCATCGAAGTGGCCGGCGCGACGATCCACGTCGTGCACGATATCGCCGATGTTCCAGATAAGCTCGACGGCGTGGATGTCATCGTGACCGGGCATTCCCACAAGCCGGTCGTCGCGCGGCGCGGCGGCGTGCTCTTCGTGAATCCCGGCAGCGCGGGGCCGCGCCGCTTCAAATTGCCGATCAGCGTCGGCCTGCTCGACATCGGCGAGGCGGGGATCGAAGCGCGCATCGTCACACTCATCGCATGAAAAAAAGGCCGGCGTCTTCGCAGACGCCGGCCTTTCGCGCTCCTGTTTCCAGCAGGCAGTCGCTTACGCGCGGACGGTGCCTTCCGGGAAGCCGTCGTCCATCTCCGCCGCCTCGCGATGGCCGCGCAGGATCGCATGCGCTTCGGAGTGCGTGGCGACCGCGGGCGGCGAGCCCTTCAGCGGCTTCTTCGCCGTTTCGTGCAGCGCGAGCACCGAGACGATGCCGATCACCGACGCGCCCATCAGATAGTACGCGGGCATCATCAGATTGCCGGTCTTGCCGACGAGCCATGCCGTGACGAGCGGCGTCGTGCCGCCGAAGAGCGACACCGACACGTTGAAGCCGATGGCGAGCGCGCCGTAGCGGATCTTCGTCGGGAAGAGCGCGGGCAGCGACGACGGCATCACGCCCGTGAACGTCGACAAGAGCGCGCCGAGGATCATCATGCCCGCGAAAATCGACGGCACCGTGCCCATGCGGATCAGCGAGAGCGCCGGCACCGACAGCGCCAGCAGTCCGACGCAGCCCGCGAGCATCACCGGCTTGCGGCCGATGGTGTCGGAGAGGCGCCCGGCGAGAAGCGTGAGCGGCATCATCAGGACCATCACCACGAGCACGATGAAGAGGCCATGCGTCTCGTTGAACTTGAGCGTCGCCGACAGATAACTCGGCAGATACGAGAGCGCCATGTAGTCGGTCACGTTGAAGATCAGCACGAGGCCCACGCATTGCAACAGCGGCTTCCATTGCGCGAGCAGCGTTTCGCGGAACTGCGCCTTGGTCGTTTCGTGCGCGGTCGCTTCCATCTTGTCGGCTTCGCGCTGGAACGCCGGCGTTTCTTCGAGCTTCATGCGGATATACAGACCGATCAGGCCGAGCGGCCCCGCGATGAGAAACGGAATGCGCCAGCCCCAGTTCAAGAGCGCATCTTGCGAGAGCGCGCCGGTGAGCACCGCGACGACGCCCGCGCCCAGCACGTAGCCGACGAGCGTGCCGAATTCCAGGAAGCTCGCCATGAAGCCGCGCTTCTTGTCCGGCGAGAATTCGGCGATGAACGTCGCCGCGCCGCCGTACTCGCCGCCCGTGGAAAAGCCTTGCACGAGGCGCGCCACGAGCAGCAGCACCGGCGCCATCACGCCGATGCTTCCATAGCTCGGAATCAGGCCGATGCAGAATGTGCCGATGGCCATCATGATCATCGTCATCGCGAGCACGCGTTTGCGGCCGATCCGGTCGCCGAGCGGCCCGAACACCATGCCGCCGAGCGGGCGCACGAGAAACGCCGCCGCGAAGGTGCCGAAGGTGGCGAGCAACTGCGCGGTCGGGCTGGACGAGGGGAAAAACACCTTGCCGAGCGTCACGGCGATGTAGCTGTACACGCCGAAGTCGAACCATTCCATCGCGTTGCCGATGGCCATGGCGCCGACCGCGCGCTTGAGCAGCGATTGATCGACGATGGTGATGTCGTCGAGGGAAAGTCCGTTAGCTTGATTCGATGCCTGGCGCTTGCGCCAGAGGCCGTCGTTTAGGGCGGTCATACGTTGAAGACTCCGTGTCGAGTGCCGGATGCTCGCGAAAAGCATCGGGCGCGCCGCCTGAGCAGCGCATGGGCCGGATAGTGCAGTTTCGCGACGGCGCCGCGAGCCGTTGCGATCGTCGGAACGAGAGCGAATGGCTCCGCCGAGCGTCGGACAGTGGCCCGAAGCTGACGATCGAAGAAAAGCGGTGCCGGTGCCTCGCGGTGGAAGTCGCGAAATTGCACTCGGATAAAACAAACGAATTGGACGCGCGGACGGCAAGCCGGGAGGCAGCCGCGGGTGGAACCGCAACGTCGGCGAAAACTAAGGCTTGGAACGAAAAAGGCCGGCGTACTGCTTAACCGACAAGCCTCTTTGTATAAAAACTGTCACTACCACGCGTTACCCGATAAACGGTATGCCGGGCAGGCCGCGCGTGAATGATGGTGAATTGCTGTTGATAACGAGCAAGATGATAACACGATGACAGACGATCTGCAAACCGGCCTGATTTCCGGGCGCATCGGGAGCGGCGCAATCCCTTACTGGACTTAGGATTGCGCCTAATCGTGTCCTCGGTCTCCGATGTTCTAAACGGTACCTGAGGGCAATAAAAAACCGACCTCGAAGGGTCGGTTTTTGCGACGGTCGCGAGCCGGAAATCAGCTTTGCGGCGGCACGTAGCCCGAGGCCGTATCGGCGCCTTCGCCGAAGAAATACTTCTCCGTCTGCTTGAGCAGATACTGGCGCGCGCGCGGGTCGGCCATGTTCAGGCGATTTTCGTTGATGAGCATCGTCTGCTGCTTGAGCCAGCCTTGCCACGCTTCCTTCGAGACCGTCTCGTAGATACGCTTGCCGAGTTCGCCCGGCAGCGGCGGAAAGTCCAGTCCCTCGGCTTCCTTGCCGAGCTTTGCGCATTGAACCATTCGGGCCATCTGTGTTTCTCCTTTATCGACCGGTGTCGGCGTGGCCTACCGGTTCCATGATTTGCAATCCGGACACGCGCGGCGCGCGTCCGTTGTCAGTTCAAAGCTGTTTCATCAAGACGAGCGACTTGCGCTGCCAGTTGTAGAGGCGGCGGCGGTCTTCCGGCAGGTCGTCCACCGTCACTTTCACGAAGCCGCGCTTCAGGAACCAGTGTTCGGTACGCGTCGTCAGCACGAAGATGCGGGTGAGACCGCGCGCGCGGGCGCGCTGCTCGATGCGCTTCAGAAGCCGCTCGCCGTCGCCGGAACCTTGCGCTTCGGGCGCGACCGTGAGACACGCCATCTCGCCGATGCGCTCCTGCGTGTACGGATACAGCGCCGCGCAGCCGAAGAGCACGCCGTCGTGCTCGATGACCGAAAAGTGATCGATGTCCCGCTCGATCTGGTGACGCCCGCGCCGCACGAGCGTGCCGTCGGCTTCGAGCGGCTCGATCAGCGTGAGAATGCCGCCGACGTCGTCGGGCGTGGCTTCGCGCAGGCTTTCGAGGTTCTCGTACGAGATCATCGTGCCGACGCCGTCGTGCAGGAACAGTTCGAGCAGCACGCTGCCGTCGAGCGCATACGGAATGATGTGCGCCCGCGCCACGCCGCCGCGGCACGCGCGAATGGCGTGCTTCAGATAGAACGCGGTGTCGCCCTGCAATTCGCCGGATTCGTGCAGGCGGTACGCGTCGTCCAGCGACATTTCGCGCACCAGTGCGCCTTCCTGATCGACGAGACCCGGAATCTCGGTCACGAAGATGATTTTGTCGGCGCGCAGGGCGATGGCAGCGGCGGACGCGACGTCTTCCATCGACAGATTGAAGGCTTCACCCGTCGGCGAGAAGCCGAGCGACGACAGCAGCACGATCTTGTTGCTCGCGAGCGACTGGCGCACCGAGTCGCCGTCGATCTTGCGCACGACGCCCGTGTGCTGGAAATCGACGCCATCCAGAATGCCGACCGGCCGCGCCGTCACGAAGTTGCCGGACACGACGCTGATGTGCGCGTGCGCCATCGGCGTGTTCGGCAGGCCCTGGCTGATGGCGGCTTCGATGTCGAGACGCACTTCGCCGGCGGCTTCCTTCGCGGATTCGAGGGCGCGGGCATCCGTTATGCGCAGTCCATGCGAGAACGACGACTCGACGCCGTGCAGGCTCAACTGTTCGTCCAGCTGCGGACGCGAGCCGTGGACGAGCAGGATCTGAATGCCCATCGCGTGCAGCAGGCCGACGTCCTGCACCAGCGCGTTGAGCCGTCCTTCCTGCACGAGTTCCCCGCCGAACGCGACGACGAACGTCTTGTTCCGGAACGCGTGAATATAGGGCGCCACGGAGCGCATCCAGTCGACGAACTGGCCGAGGGAAGTCGGCGCGTCAGCTTCGCTTGCGGGCGGCTGCGACGCGAGGGTGAGGTCGGTTTGGGAATTCATGCCGGGATTATAATGCGACGCTATGCCGAATGTTTCCAGACGCCCCGTTCAGCCGGGCCAGCCGCAGTCCGCCGATAAGACCCTCACCGCTCAGGAGCAGTTGAAGAAACTGCGCGAGAACCTGTTGCGCGATGCGCGGCCGGACGAGGCGCCGGGCGAATCCGCCGGGCTCAGCAAGAAGGAGCTGGCGGCGCGGCGCTTTGCGGGGGCGCAGGCGCCGGCAGGCGGAGCGAAAGCGACGCAGCCTTCGCGCGATGCGGGCGCAGGGCGCGCGCCGAAGTCATCGGGCGACGCGGGTTCCAAAGGGCGAAGCGCGGGCGAGCGCGGATCGGGTGCTGCGAAGACGCATCGCGCTGCTGTGTCGAGCGCGGAAAGCGCCGCACGGCCCGTACAGGCGAGCCAACGTGACCCGGCATCGGGGAAGTCTGATCGCGGGACATTGTCGCCCGTTGTCCGAAGCACGGACGATGCTGCGAAGCGGGTTCCTTCTGATCAACGCGGCGCAGTTGCACCGAAGTCGGATCGCGCAACGCAATCGCGAACTGGCCGAAGCGCGGAGCACAGCGCAGGTGCGGCACAGCCGGGCCAACGCGGCGCGGATGCGCCGAGGTCGGATCGGGCGATTCAATCGAGCGGTGTATTCGGCGCGGAAAGCGTCGTCAAGCCCGAGCAATCTAACCAACACGGTGCCGGCGCGAGGAAGCCCAATCGCGCGGCGCAACCAGCGGCTGTCTCGAACGCGGAACGCGCGGCGAACCCGGCACAATTGAATCGACGCGGCGCAGAGGCGGCGGAGCCGAGTCGCCAAACGCAATCGCCTGCTGTGCGCGGCGCGGGATCGGCACAGTCGGATAAGCGCGAAACGAGCGCGTCGCAGCCGCGTCATGCGGACCAGTCGGACGTTGGCCACAGCGCAAGGAACGGCACGAACGTCGAGCAGCCCGGCCGGCGCGGTGCGAGCGCGGTGGAGCGGCATCGCGCGGATCAATCGCCCGCTGTTGCGGACGCGCAGAAGCCGGCGCAATCGAATCAGCGCGAATCGGAGCGCGCTCGGTCGCAGGAACGCGAGGCGGCATCGTCGGTCGTCGAAACGGACGACGCGCCCCGTGCCGACGACGGCGAATCGCATCGCGAGGCCCGCCGCGCGAAAGCCGACGAGCAGACGCACGCGGCCGCCGCCGAACGCGCTGACCGCATCGCAACGCAGGACACAACGCCGGCCGAGCGCAATCCGCACCACGCCGACAGGCCGCGCGCCGAAGCCCACGCCAACGCCAACGCCCGCCCCGACCGCAAGCGCGACAAACCCCGCACCGTCACGCCGAACCCCATCCCGCCGATCACGTTCCCCGAGGCGCTGCCCGTCTCGGGCCGCCGCGAAGAGATCGCGCGCGCCATCGAGTCGAATCAGGTCGTCATCGTCAGCGGCGAAACGGGCTCCGGCAAAACCACGCAGCTGCCGAAAATCTGCCTCGCGCTCGGTCGTGGCCTCGGCGGCGGCGGCGCGGGCCTGATCGGCCACACGCAGCCGCGCCGGATCGCGGCCTCGGCGACAGGCCGCCGCATCGCGGAGGAACTCGGCACGCCGTTCGGCGAAGTCGTCGGCTACAAGGTGCGCTTCACGGACAATCTCGCGCCCGGCGCGTCCGTCAAGCTGATGACCGACGGCATTCTGCTCGCCGAAACGCAGACCGATCCGCTGCTCAAGGCCTACGACACGATCATCATCGACGAGGCGCACGAGCGCAGCCTCAACATCGACTTTCTGCTCGGCTATCTGAAGGAAATCCTGCCGAAGCGCCCGGATCTGAAGCTGATCGTCACGTCCGCGACCATCGACGCCGCGCGGTTCGCGCGCCACTTCGGCAGCGAGGAAAAGCCCGCGCCGGTGATCGAAGTGAGCGGGCGGCTGTATCCGGTGGAAATCCGCTATCGCCCGATCGAAGAGGAAAGCGAGGCGATCAAGAACGCGCAAGGCACGCCGCAAAAGCGCAGCGACCGCAGGACGGACCGCGATCTGATGGAAGGCATCGTCGATGCCGTCGACGAACTCTGCCGCGAAGGCCCCGGCGACGTGCTCGTGTTTCTGCCCGGCGAGCGCGAAATTCGCGACGCCGCCGAGGCGCTGCGCAAGCACCATCCGCCGCATACGGAGATTTTGCCGCTGTTCGCGCGCCTGTCGGCGCAGGAGCAGGAGCGCGTGTTCAGGCCGTCGAACGCGCGGCGCATCGTGCTGGCCACGAACGTCGCGGAAACGTCGCTGACGGTGCCGGGCATCCGCTATGTCGTCGATACGGGCACCGCGCGCGTGAAACGCTATTCGTACCGCAACAAGGTCGAGCAGTTGCAGATCGAGCCGGTGTCGCAGGCGGCGGCGAACCAGCGCGCGGGCCGTTGCGGGCGCGTGGCGGACGGCGTGTGCATCCGGCTTTACGACGAAGCGGATTTTCAATCGCGCCCGCGCTTCACCGATCCGGAGATTTTGCGCTCGTCGCTCGCGTCGGTGATTCTGCGCATGAAGTCGCTGCATCTGACGGAAATCGAGACGTTCCCGTTCATCGAGCCGCCGCCAGGGCGCGCGATCGCGGACGGCTATCAATTGCTGAACGAACTCGGCGCGGTCGATGACGACAACGCCTTGACGAGTCTCGGCCGCGAGCTTGCGCGCCTGCCGCTCGATCCGCGCGTCGGCCGCATGATCCTCGCCGCGCGCGATCATCACGCGCTCACCGAAGTGCTCGTGATCGCCTCCGCGCTCTCGGTGCAGGACCCGCGCGACCGGCCGATCGAAGCGCAGGAGCAGGCCGACGAGAAGCATCGCCAGTTCGTCGACGAGCGTTCCGAATTCCTGCAATGGACGCGCATCTGGAAGTGGTTCGAAGAAGCCGTCGCGCACAAGAAGTCGAACAAACAGCTCGCCGACGCGTGCCGCGCGAACTTCCTGTCGCATGTGCGGCTGCGGGAATGGCGCGACGTGCATTCGCAATTGCTGACCGTCGTGCGCGAGCATGGCTGGCGCCTGAACGAATCGGATGCGACCTTCGAGCAGGTGCATCTGTCGCTGCTGACGGGCCTGCTCGGCAACATCGGCGTGAAGGCCGACGACGAGCCGCATTATCTCGGCGCGCGCGGCATCAAGTTCCATTTGTGGCCGGGCTCGGCGCTGCTGAAAAAAGCGGGGCGCTGGGTGATGGCGGGCGAGCTCGTCGAGACGAGCCGGCTGTATGCGCGGACCATCGCGAAGATCGAACCGGAATGGCTCGAAACGGTCGGCGCGCATTTGCTGAAGAAGTCGCTCTCCGACGCGCATTGGGAGAAGAAGGCGGCGCAGGTCGTCGCGTTCGAACGCGCGACGCTCTACGGCCTCACGGTCTACGCGCGGCGGCGCGTGAGCTTCGGCAAGCAAGACCCGAAATACGCGCGGGAGCTTTTCATTCGCGGCGCGCTCGTCGAAGGCGAGCTCGACACGCGTCTGCCGTTTTTCGCGCATAACCGCAAGCTGGTCGCGGACATCGAGCAACTGGAGCACAAGTCGCGCCGCCAGGACGTGCTGGTCGACGACGAACTGATCTACGCGTTCTACGATTCCCTCGTGCCCGAAGGCATCTGGACCGGCGCGGCGTTCGAGCGGTGGTATCGCGACGAACAGAAGAAGGAGGGCAGGCAGCAACTGCTTTTCCTGTCGCGCGACGACCTCATGCGCCACGAAGCCGCCGGCGTCACGACCGATCTGTTCCCGAAGCGCATGACGATGTCGGGCATCGAGATGACGCTGTCGTATCACTTCGAGCCGGGCGCGCCGCGCGACGGCGTGACGCTCACGGTGCCGCTCTACGGGCTGAATCAGATCGACGCGCGCCGCGTCGAATGGCTCGTGCCGGGCATGATCAAGGAGAAGACGCAACTGCTCCTGAAGTCGCTGCCGCAGAAGCTGCGCCGGCATGTCGTGCCGTTGCCGGAATACGCAGCCGCTTTCGCGGAGCGTCACGCTGGGCCGAAGTTCGGCGCGGGCGCGCTGATCGACGCGCTCATCGCGGATATTCGCGAACAGACGCAAATCGCCGTGAAAAGCGCGGATTTCAAGCTCGAAACGCTGCCCGCGCACCTGTTCATGAACTTCAAGGTGATCGACGAACACGGCCGGCAACTCGCGATGGGCCGCAATCTCGCGCAACTGCGCGGGGAACTCGGCGGACAGGCGCAGCAGTACTTTCAGAAGCTCACGGCGGAAGCGGCGAGCGTCGCGCTTGACGCGCTTTCGGGCGATGGCGGCGATGGGGGCGATTCGAACGTACCGGCCGCGCAGGCCGCGCCCGCCGAAAGCACCGCGCTCTACGAAAACCTGACGACGTGGAACTTCGGCAAGCTGCCCGAATTGCTGGAAATCCGCCGGCGCGGGCAGACGCTTTTCGGCTATCCGGCGCTGGTGGACCGCATCACGCACTGCGATGTCGAAGTCTTCGATTCGCCGGAGGAAGCGGCGCGCATTCATCGCGCGGGCTTGCGGCGGCTCTTCGCGCTGCAATTGCGCGAGCCGATCCGCTATCTGGAAAAGAATCTGCCGGGCCTGCGCGAAATGTCGATGCAGTACATGGCGCTCGGCACCGCCGACGAATTGCGCGACCAGATCGTCGAGACGGCGCTCGATCGCGCGTGCCTGCAAGACCCGCTGCCCGACGACGACGCCAGCTTTCACGCGCGCCGCGACGCCGCGAAGGGGCGCCTCACGTTGCTGGCGAACGAAATCGCGCGCCTCGCCGGGACGATTCTCGCGGAATACGCCGCGCTCACGAAGAAGCTCGCGCAGGCGAAGCCCTTCGCCACCGCCTACGCCGACATGCAGGCGCAGTTGAGCGGGCTGATCGGCAAACGCTTCGTGATCGATACGCCGTACGCGCAGCTGGCGCACTTCCCGCGCTATCTGAAAGGCATCGCGCTGCGCATCGACAAGCTGAAGGCCGACGCCGCCCGCGACGCGCGCCTGATGGCGGAATTGCTGCCGCTCGTGCAGCAGTATCAGCGGACGTTGTCGCAGCGCGGCGGCGTCGCGGATGCGCGGCTCGCGGAGTATCGGTGGCTGCTGGAAGAACTGCGCGTGTCGCTCTTCGCGCAGGAATTGCGCACGCCGATGCCAATATCGGTGAAACGCCTCCACAAGGTCTGGGAATCGATGCAGCGGTGACGCGGCCGCGTTCTTGCGCGAACGTGGCGGAAAGCTGCGCCAACAGACGGCATTTCTTGCGCACGCGCACCGTATTGCGCAAAAAGAGCCGCATCGTCAACGCGTTGGAGCATGCAAACGTTCTACAATGACGCCTGCTTTCCGACGTGTACATTCATGCGCTCCACATTCTTCTCCGGCCGCCTCCGCGCGGCCGTCGCCCGCGCCGCGCGCTTCGCGGTTCCGGCCGTCGCAGCGTTTGCCGCGACCGCGGCATTCGCCAATAACGTCATCGTCCTCAATTCGGCGGAAGCCACGCTGAGCCTGATCGACGAAAACACGCATCAGGTCATCGGCACGGTGCCGACCGGCAAAGAGCCGCATCACCTGATGCCGACGCCCGACAATTCGTCGCTGATCGTCGCGAATTCGGTGTCGAACAACCTGATGTTCGTCGACCCGAAAACGGGCGCGGTGCAACGCTGGGTGCAGGACATCGAGGACCCGTATCAGATCGGTTTCTCGCCGGACCGCAAGTGGTTCGTGTCCACCGGCCTGCGCCTCGACCGGCTCGATATCTACCATTACGACGGCAAGAACCTGAGCCTCGCCAAGCGCCTGCCGCTCGCGACCATGCCGAGCCACATCGCGTTTTCGAACGACAGCACGACCGCGTTCATCTCGCTTCAGGTGTCGGGCGAGATCGCGGCCATCGACCTGCCGACGCAGACGGTCAAGTGGAAGATGAAGGTCGGCAAGGTGCCGGCCGGCGTCTGGCTGACGCCCGGCGACAAGTTCCTCCTCGTCGGCATGACGGGCGCGGACTATGTGGCCGTCGTCGACTGGCGCAACCAGAAGGTCGTGAAGACCATCACGACCGGCAAAGGCGCACACAACTTCCGCTCGATGGTGGATGGCAAGCATGTGCTCGTGTCGAACCGCGTGGCGAACACCATCAGCATCATCGACGAAGACACGCTCACGAACGTCGGCGATATCACCGGTCTCTTGCCCGGACCGGACGACATGGAACTTTCCGCCGATAAAAAGTATCTCTGGGTGACGTTCCGCTTCGCGAAGCATGTCGGCGTGATCGACCTTGCAAACCGCAAGCTGATCCAGACCATCGCGGTGGGACGTTCGCCGCACGGCATCTTTTTCCTCGACCGCGCGCCGGTCACCGCGCCGAACGGCGCCTGAACGCGGCGGCGAACGGTGACAGAAGGGCGCTTGCGGGCGCCCTGTACTACGATTGAGTCACGGGCCGCTGGGCGTCATTTCCCAGGGCCGGCAGACTTCCACGGAGCACCATGTTTCACGTCATTCTCTCGTCCCTCGACAGCTTCGTCTCTTCCGTGCAGACCACGTTGTACGTGGACGTCGTGCAGCCGCTGCTGTTCAAGATCGGAATGATGGACTACGACGAAGACACGTACGACGCGCTGTACTGGGTGATCGTCGGCGTGCTGGAAGTGATCGCGATGTATGCGATCCTGCGTCCGCTGGAAGCCTTGCGCCCCGCCGAGCAATGGAAGGACCGCAAGGGCGTGCGCGTGGACGTGCTCTATACGTGGATCGTGAAGCTCGGCATCCTCAATCTGTTCTTCTTCTTCACCTTTCAGCCTATTTTCGATTCCGTGCAAAGCTGGCTGCGCATTCACAGCGTGCCGACGCTCGAAATCGACAATCTGTGGCCCGGCGTGACCACGCAGCCGCTTGTCACCTTCGCCATCTATCTGATCCTGCTGGACCTCGCCGGTTACTGGTATCACCGGCTGGAGCATCGGTTCGGCATCTGGTGGGAACTGCACGCCGTGCATCACAGCCAGCAGAAGATGTCACTGTGGTCGGACGACCGCAACCACCTGCTCGACGATGTCCTGCAAGCGAGTTTTTTCGCCGCTGTCGCGCTCGTGATCGGCGTGGAGCCGTCGCAGTTCGTCGTGCTCGTCGCCATCACGAACCTGATGCAGAGCGTGCAGCACGCGAACATCCGCCTGCATTTCGGCTGGCTCGGCGACCGGCTGATCGTGAGTCCCGCGTTCCATCGCCGTCATCACGCGATCGGCTATGGTCACGAAGGCACGGCGTACGGCTGCAACTTCGGCGTGCTGTTTTCGTTCTGGGACATCCTGTTCCGCTCGGCGTCGTTCGACCGCACGGTCGAGCCGACCGGCATCCGCGATCAACTGGGCGCGCCGGGCTTGGCGCCCGTCAATTACGGTGACGGCTTCTTCGAGCAGCACTGGCTCGCGTTCAAGCGCATCGGCGCGCGGCTTGCGGCACGGCGCGCGGCGGATTCCGGCAAGCGGCCGGCTGCCCTCTGAGCTTTCAATCGCTTTCAAGTGGTTGCCAGCGCGCCGAACCCGCGCTGGTTTATCCTGTCGCTTCACTCTTCAAACAACTCATCACGACGCATGAATGATCTGCTGCGTTCGTTCGTGCGCGCGCTGGCGAACGTGTTCCATCCGCGCATGCTCTGGCTCACGCTGATGCCGTTCGCGGTCGCCACCGCCGTCTGGGGCGCGATCCTGTGGTTTTTCTGGCAGACGCTCACCGGCGCGGCGAACGGCTGGCTCGACGGCTGGGCGCTGACCTCCGCGATGTACCGCCTGTTCGACGCCGTCGGCTTTTCGTCGCTGCACGCGGTCATCGCGCCGTTCCTCGTCGTCATCGTGACGATTCCGCTGATCGTCGTGACGGTGCTGCTGCTGATCGCCACGCTTTCGATGCCGGGCGTCGTCAAGCTGCTCACGCGCCCTCCGAAGGGCCACTATGCGACGCTCGAAGCGCGGCGCGGCGGCTCGTGGTATGGCAGCCTCGGGCATTCGGTGCTGACGACCATCGTGTGTCTCGCGGCGCTCGTCGTGACCTTGCCGCTCTGGCTGATCCCGCCTTTCTTCGCGCTGATTCCGCCGCTCCTGTGGGGCTGGCTCACGTATCGCGTGATGACCTACGACGCGCTCGCCATGCACGCGAGCCCCGACGAACGGCGCGCGATCGTGCGCGAATCGCGCTGGCCGCTGCTCGCCATCGGCATCGTGAGCGGATTGTTGAGCTCCGTTCCGACGCTGCTCTGGGCGTGGTCGGTCTGGCTCCTGCCGCTGTTTCCGGTCGTGGCCGCGGTGACGATCTGGGCGTATGCGTTCATCCTCGTGTTTTCGGCGCTGTGGTTCGCGCACTACTGCCTGCACGCGCTCGCGCGGCTGCGGGCGAACGAGCCGCGTTATCCGGCCATCACGGCGCAGTCCTGAACGGCAGTCAACAGAAAGAAGAGGCACTCATGGGCATTGGCGTCATCATCATCGGCGACGAAATCCTGTCCGGGCGGCGCACGGACAAGCATCTGCCGAAAGTCATCGAACTGTTGGGCGCGCGCGGGCTGTCGCTCGACTGGGCGGGATACGTCGGCGACGATCCCGCGCGCATCACCGCGACGCTCGCGCGCACGTTCGCGTCGGGCGACATCGTGTTTTCGACGGGCGGCATCGGCGCGACGCCCGACGATCACACGCGCCAGTGCGCGGCCAAGGCGCTCGGCGTGCCGCTCGCGTTGCAGCCGGAAGCGGCCGAGCTGATCCGCGCGCGCATCCGCGACATGGCGGGCGACCAGCCGGCGGATCTCGATTCGCCCGAGAACCTGCATCGGCTGAACATGGGCATGTTCCCGCAAGGCGCCGAGATCATTCCGAACAGCTATAACAAGATTCCGGGCTTTTCGGTCGGCGACCATCACTTCGTGCCGGGCTTTCCAGTCATGGCGTGGCCGATGATCGAATGGGTGCTCGACACGAAATACGCGCATCTGCACCACGCGACGCCGTATGTCGAGCGTTCGCTGCTCGTCTTCGGGCTGCCGGAATCGCGCATCACGCCGCTGATGGTCGCCATCGAGCGCGATTTCGCCGGCGTGCGGGCGTTTAGCTTGCCGAGCGTCGGCGATGCGGCGCGCGGCGCGCTGTACGCGCGGCCGCACATCGATCTGGGCGTGAAGGGCGATCCCGAGCGCGCGAACGCCGCGTTCGAGGCGCTGCGCGAAGGCGTGGCGGCGTTGGGCGGCGAAGTCGTCGAAGTGCCGCCGGAGGACGCGCGTTGATCCTGCTCGAAGTCATCGCGACGACGGTCGCGGACGCGCGCGCCGCCGAGCGCGGCGGGGCGAACCGCATCGAACTGATCACCGCGATGGGCGAGGGCGGGCTGACGCCGAGCATCGGGCTGATCGAAGCGGTCGTGGATGCGGTCAAGATTCCGGTGAACGTGATCGTGCGGCCGCATAGCCGCTCGTTCGTCTACGATGCCGACGATCTGGCCGTCATCCTGCGCGACGTCCGCGCCATCGCGAAGAGCCGCGCGAATGCGATCGTCGTGGGCATGCTGCGCGAAAACGGCGAGATCGATACCGATGCGCTCTCGCGCGTGATCGAGGCCGCCGATGGCTTGCCGCTCACGTTCCACCGCGCGATCGACGAGGCGCGCGATTTATCCGCCGCATTCGACACGCTGCTCGGCATCGACGCCATCACGAACGTGCTGACGTCGGGCGGCCAACCGTCGGTGCTGCAAGCGCAAGCGCAGATCAGGTCGCTCGTCGAACGTTCGCAAGGCACGCATTGCACCGTGCTCGCGGGCGCGGGCTTGACCGTCGACGCGGTCGCGCCTTTCGTCGCTGCGACAGGCGTGCGGGCGGTGCATTTCGGCTCGGGCGTGCGGATCGGCGGCAAAGGGCTCGCGCCCGTCGACGAAGCCGCGGTCGCCCGCGCGCGGGCATTGCTCGACCGCTAGCGCCCGACGCGCCGCGTCACGCCCCGATCCACGGCAATCCGCGGAAGCACCATCCCGACACCGTTTTGCGGTGCCCTTGACCGTCCTTGTCGCCTTCGAAGCCTTCCAGCAGGTCGTAGGCTTTCGTGAACCCCTGATTCTGCGCGGCGACGGCGGCAAGCTTCGAGCGCGCGGCGCTGCGGCACAGAAACACGAGCGGCGTATCCGGAGTGGCGATTTGTCTTAATTGTTCGATAAACTCAGCGTTTGGCACCGAACCGGGATAGCGGATCCATTCGATGTGCGCGTACTGCTCGCCGTTGATCGCGGGCCTGCCCACCCAGTCGAGTTCCGCGCGCGTGCGCACGTCGACGAGGCGAGCGCGCGGTTCCAGTTGGAGGAATTCGAAGGCTTCGGCGGGCAAGAGCGCGCCTGCGTAGGTGAGGTTGTTCTCGGCGGCCCGGCTCGCGGCTTTGCCGTACAGTTGGTCGAGCGTACTCATGGCGAGGTGTCTCCGTTCGCTTAAAGAATTGATTCTAGCTTGGCGGCTACGCGTGCAACCCGGAACATCTCAAGCACTTTTTCGGTGCAGGAATCGAGACGAGCACAATGGAAGTGCACCAAGATGGCCGTGCTAGGATGGATGCACCTGTATGGTGCCAGCGGCTTGGCCCGGGCGGCGTCCCACAACCGGACGCGTTTGGCGCCTGCTTCAAAAACGCCGTCGCATCAATCATTTAGCCGGCGCATAACGCGCATGGCATAGAAGCTGCTTTTTTCACCCTCGATTGAAACGGCAGTGCAGAATTGGTCGAGGCGGCGGAGCGATTCGCCGACTTTTGTTAATCAGGAGATAGGTAATGAGTAAATCCGTGGCCGACGTCATGCAACTCGTCAAGGACGAGGACGTCAAGTTTGTCGATTTTCGCTTCACCGACACGCGCGGCAAAGAACAACACGTTTCCGTGCCGGTCTCGGCATTCGACGAAGACAAATTTGAAAGCGGCCACGCTTTCGACGGTTCGTCCATCGCCGGCTGGAAGGGTATCGAAGCGTCGGACATGCTGCTCGTGCCGGATGCGGACACCGCGTTCATCGACCCGTTCTACGAAGAATCTACGCTGGTTCTGACCTGCGACGTGGTCGAGCCGGCCGACGGCAAGGGCTACGAGCGCGACCCGCGTTCGCTCGCGAAGCGCGCTGAAGCGTATCTGAAGAGCTCGGGCCTCGGCGACACCGCGTTCTTCGGTCCGGAGCCGGAATTCTTCATTTTCGACTCGGTGCAGTGGAACACGGACCAGTCGGGCACGTTCGTGAAGATCGGCTCGGAAGAAGCGCCGTGGTCGTCGGCGAAGGAATTCGAAGGCGGCAACACCGGCCACCGTCCGGGCACGAAGGGCGGTTACTTCCCGGTAGCGCCTGTCGACACGTTCCAGGACATCCGCTCGGAAATGTGTCTGCTGCTCGAACAAATCGGCATTCCGGTCGAAGTGCACCACCACGAAGTGGCGGGCCAGGGCCAGAACGAAATCGGCACCAAGTTCTCGACGCTGGTTCAGCGCGCGGACTGGCTGCAGCAGATGAAGTACATCATCCACAACGTCGCGCACACGTACGGCAAGACGGCGACGTTCATGCCGAAGCCGATCGTCGGCGATAACGGCTCGGGCATGCACGTTCACCAGTCCATCTGGAAGGACGGCCAGAACCTGTTCGCGGGCAACGGCTATGCGGGCCTGTCGGAATTCGCGCTGTTCTACATCGGCGGCATCATCAAGCATGCGCGCGCGCTGAACGCGATCACGAACCCGGGTACGAACTCGTACAAGCGTCTCGTGCCGCACTTTGAAGCGCCCGTGAAGCTGGCTTACTCGGCTCGCAACCGTTCGGCGTCGATCCGCATTCCGCACGTCAGCAACCCGAAGGGCCGCCGTATCGAAACGCGCTTCCCGGATCCGCTCGCGAATCCGTACCTGTGCTTCTCCGCGCTGATGATGGCGGGTCTCGACGGCGTGCAGAACAAGATTCACCCGGGCGAAGCCGCGGACAAGAATCTGTACGACCTGCCGCCGGAAGAAGACGCGAAGATCCCGACCGTTTGCGCGGGCCTGGATCAGGCGCTCGACGCGCTGGACGGCGACCGCGAGTTCCTGACGCGCGGCGGCGTGTTCACGGATTCGATGCTCGACGCGTACATCGAACTGAAGACGAACGAGCTGCAGCGTTATCGTCAGGCGGTGCATCCGATCGAGTTCGAGATGTACTACTCGCTGTAACGCATGAAGGCAGCGCGTTTCGTTGATTTCAATTCGATGAGGCGCGCTCGCCGCATGTCATGAAGAACGACGGAAAAGGGTCGGCGCGCCGTCCCTTTTTTAATCGCTCGCGGTTGTCACGCAACGAGAAGAAGATCGGTAGCACGAACGACCTCAATCATTGCACGATGGTGCTCAAGAATCTGATCAAGGCGCGAAAGGGTCACGCCGATGCGCTCTCCGACGACACGCAACTCGCCGCGACGGGCTTGCTGCCCGGCCTCGAAGCGTTGCCGACTGTCGTGCTCGTGCTCGACAAGCGCAATCTGAGGATCGCGTACGCGAACCCGTCGGCGGAGTCGATGCTGGAGATGTCGCGCAAGCAACTGATGCAGACGCATTGGCCCGAACTCTTCGCGAACGCCGACGAACTGGCGACGACTATCGCTTCCATCGCGGAGAACCGCTTCAACGCGACGCGGCTCGACGCGGCGCTCGAACGCGCGGGGCGCGAGCCGCTTCACGTGCATGCGATCGTCGCGTATCTCGAAGCCGCGACCGATTACGTGCTGCTCGAACTCTTTGAGAACGAGCGCCATCTGCGCACGGATCGCGAAGAGCGCATCCACGATCTGACGGCGGTCAACAAGCAACTGATCCGCAATCTCGCACACGAGATCAAGAATCCGCTCGGCGGCATTCGCGGCGCGGCGCAACTGCTTGAGTTCGAGCTTGGCGGGCGCGAACGCGACGAGTTGCGCGAATACACGCAGGTCATCATCAAGGAATCGGACCGCCTGCAAACGCTCGTCGATCGCTTGCTGGAGCCGCACCGGCATCCGCATATCGTCGGCGACGTCAACATTCACGAAGTCTGCGAGCGCGTGCGCGCGGTGATCCTCGCGGAGTTTCCGCGCGGCCTCACGATCGAACGCGACTACGACGTGAGCGTGCCCGACCTGCGCGGCGACAAGGAGCAACTGATTCAGGCGCTGCTCAACATCGTGCGCAACGCGGCCGAGGCGCTCAAGGAGCGCATCTCGCAAGGCGACGCGAAGATCGAGTTGCGCACGCGCATCGCGCGCAAGGTGACCATCGGCAAGCGCCTGCACAAACTGGCACTGGACTTGCATATCACTGACAACGGTCCCGGCATTCCCGGCGATATCCGCGACCGCATCTTCTTTCCGCTCGTGTCGGGCAGGGAAGACGGAAGCGGCCTCGGCCTCACGCTCGCGCAGTCTTTCGTGCAGCAGCATGACGGACTGATCGAAGTGGAGAGCAAGCCGGGCTGCACCGAGTTCGCCATCTTGCTGCCGTTCGGAAATTGACACCGGAAATTGACATCGGGAACTGACACGCGAATCAACCAACATCGACATTCACCAGACTGCGGGCCGCGATTCTCGCGCGAAGCCACGAAGCCTGACCGTTTCGACGGGCATACACCGAACCACACGAAGACTTCTCGCCGAACGATATGAAGCCGATCTGGATAGTAGACGACGACCAATCCATCCGTTGGGTGCTCGAAAAAGCGCTCGCACGAGAGAACTTCACGACGCGCAGTTTTTCGGGCGTGCGCGACGCGCTTGCCGCGCTCGAAACCGAAAGCCCGCAAGTGCTGGTATCCGATATCCGCATGCCCGGCGGCTCCGGGCTCGAACTGCTGCAAACGGTGCGCGACAGGCTGCCGGGACTGCCCGTCATCATCATGACGGCGTTTTCCGATCTGGATAGCGCGGTCGCCGCGTTTCAGGGCGGCGCATTCGAATATCTCGCCAAGCCCTTCGATATCGACAAGGCCGTGGAACTGATCCGCCGCGCCGTCGACGAAAGCATGCGCGGCGAGGCCGCGTACGACGAGCGCGTGACCGAGACGCCCGAGATGCTGGGACAAGCGCCTGCGATGCAGGACATGTTCCGCGCAATCGGCCGCCTGTCGCATTCGGCGGCGACCGTGCTCATCACCGGCGAATCAGGCACCGGAAAGGAGCTTGTCGCGCGCGCGTTGCACCGACATAGCCCGCGGGCCAACGGACCGTTCATCGCGCTCAATACGGCGGCGATCCCGAAGGATCTGTTGGAGTCCGAACTGTTTGGCCACGAGCGTGGCGCGTTCACGGGCGCGCAGGCCATGCGGCAGGGCCGCTTCGAACAGGCAGAGAACGGCACGCTCTTTCTCGATGAAATCGGCGACATGCCGTTCGATCTGCAAACGCGGCTTTTGCGCGTGTTGTCGGACGGGCAGTTCTATCGGGTCGGCGGCCACAATCCGCTGCGCGCGAACGTGCGCGTGATCGCGGCGACGCACCAGAATCTGGAATCGCGCGTGCGGCAGGGCCTGTTTCGCGAGGACTTGTACCATCGCCTCAACGTGATTCGCCTGCGTCTGCCGGCGCTGCGCGAACGCAGCGAGGACATTCCGCTGCTCACGCGGCACTTTCTCCAGAAGAGCGCGCGCGATCTGGGCGTCGAGCCCAAGCGCGTGTCCGACAGCGCGCTCGCTTATCTCGCGTCGCTGCCCTTTCCCGGCAACGTGCGCCAGCTCGAAAACCTGTGCAACTGGCTCACGGTGATGGCGCCCGCGCAAGTAATCGAGCAGAAGGACCTTCCGCCCGATCTCACGCCGCGGCAGGACGCGACGCCGGAGAGCATTGCCGTATCGACCGATGGCGCGGTCGCGCAGAACGGGTCAGCCGTGCCTGCGACTGCGCCGGCTTCGGCCCCGCCAGCGGGCGTGCCGGCGAGCGTGTGGGAAAACGGCTTGCGCACGGAAGTCGCGCGGCTGTTGCGCGAAAATTCCGCCGATGTCATGGACGAACTCGCGCGCCGCTTCGAAGCCGCCGTGATCCGCGAGGCGCTCGACTTCACGCGCGGGCGCAAGGTCGAGGCGGCGGAGCGCTTAGGCATCGGCCGCAATACGATCACGCGCAAGATTCAGGAACTGCATCTCGACGCGTGACGACATGGCGCGGATCAGCAGCCGACCGTCGCCACGACAGGCGCGTGGTCGGACGGCTGATCCCACTTGCGCGGCACCTTGTCGATCTCGCATGACGTGCACAGCGCCGACAACTCCGACGACAGCAGGATGTGGTCGATGCGCAGGCCCGCGTTGCGCCGGAACGCCATCATGCGGTAGTCCCACCACGTGAAGAGCTTCTCCGGCTGCTCGAACTTGCGGAAGGCGTCGGTGAGTCCCAGGCCGACGAGCTGCATGAAATGCGCGCGCTCTTCCGGCGAAACGAGGTTCTGTCCTTCCCACGCTTTCGGGTCGTGCACGTCGCGGTCTTCCGGCGCGATGTTGTAATCGCCGAGCAGCGCGAGCTTCGGATACTGCATCATCTCTTCGCTCAGCCATTCGCGCAGCGCATCCAGCCAACGCATCTTGTACGCGAATTTCTCGGAACCGGGCGCCTGCCCGTTCGGGAAATACGCCGACACCATGCGCACGCCGTTCACCGTCGCGGCAATCACGCGCTGCTGCAAGTCTTCGAAGCCGGGGATATTGCGCACGACGGTAGCGTCGTGCACGTCGATGCCGTCGCGCACCAGAATGCCGACGCCGTTATACGTCTTCTGTCCCGCGAACCAGCTTTTGTATCCGGCGGCTTCGAGTTCTGCGCGGGGGAACTTCTCGTCGGGCAGCTTCAGTTCCTGAAGGCATAGCACGTCGACTTGCGAGAGTTGCAGCCAGTCGGTGACGTGCTGAAGACGGACCTTGAGTGAGTTGACGTTCCAGGTGGCGATTTTCATGTGACGGCGATGGCCTGCGGCTTCTTGAGTGTCGATCGAAGCCGGAATGATAACGCCACGACGCTTGCGCACTCTGACGCGCTCGTTTACGCGATTTTTACGCCGCCGCGCGATCTCTTGCCACGCCCTTTATCCCGGTCCTTCTACTCTTGCAGGCGTCCAATGCACAAGAGGAGAACCGAACAATGGACCTGCTTTACGTCGCCGGCATCGCCCTGTTCTGGGGGCTGTGCGCGGCGCTGACCGTGGGCTGCGAGCGTTTGCGCCGCCGTCTGCCGGGAGCGCGCGCATGACCGCATGGATGATCTGGCTCGCGGCTGCATCGACGCTGCTGCTTTTCGCCTACCTCGTGTACGCGCTGCTGCGCGCGGAGGACCTCGAATGAACGCCAACACGTTCACGCAGACGGCGCTGTTCATCGTCGTACTGATCGCGCTCGCCATTCCGCTCGGGCGATACATCGCCGACGTGCTCGACGGCTCGTCGGCTGTCGTGCGCAAGACGAAGCGCCTCGAAGCCGCGTTGTATCGCATCGCAGGCGTCGATGCTGATGCCGAGATGTCGTGGAAGCATTACGCGCTCGCGGTGCTGCTCTTCAACGCGCTCGGCGCGCTCGCGCTCTATGCGCTCTTGCGCCTGCAACACGTCTTGCCGGCCAATCCGAAAGGCATGACCGCGATGACGCCGGATGCCGCGTTCAACACGGCGGTGAGCTTCGTCACCAATACGAACTGGCAGGACTATGGCGGCGAAAGCACGCTCGGCTATCTCGCGCAGATGCTCGGCCTCACGGTGCAGAACTTCCTGTCGGCGGCGACCGGCATCGCGGTCGTCATCGCGCTGATTCGCGGCTTCAAGCGGCACAGCGCGCAGACCATCGGCAACTTCTGGGTCGATCTCACGCGCACGACGCTCTACGTGCTCGCGCCGCTCGCCGTGGTGTTAGCGCTCGTCTTCGTGAGCCAGGGCGTGATTCAGAACTTCAGGCCGTATCAGGACGTATGGACGCTGCAAGTCACGAGCTATCAGTCACCGCAGACGGACGCGCAAGGCAACGCGGTGAAAGATGCCCACGGCAATCCGCTTATGCGCGACATGAAAGCCGACAAGCAGTCGCTGCCGATGGGCCCGGTCGCGTCGCAGGAAGCGATCAAGATGCTCGGCACGAACGGCGGCGGCTTCTTCAACGCGAACTCGGCGCATCCGTTCGAGAACCCGACGCCGGTCTCCAACTTCATGCAGATGATCGCGATGCTGCTCATTCCCGCCGCGCTGTGCGTCGTGTTCGGCCGCATGATCGGCGACAGGCGGCAGGGCTACGCCGTGCTCGCGGCGATGACCATCGCGTTCGCGGCGGCCTGCGTCGGCGAGATATCGGCGGAGCAGGCGGGCAATCCGCTCTTCGCGTCGCTTCACGTCGATACCCACGCGAGCGCGCTGCAAGCGGGCGGCAACATGGAAGGCAAGGAGACGCGCTTCGGCATCGCGCAGTCGGGCATCTTCACGGTGGCGACGACCGCCGCGTCCTGCGGCGCGGTCGACACGATGCACGACTCGCTTACGCCCTTGGGCGGCCTCATTCCGATGCTCCTGATCCAGCTCGGCGAAGTGATCTTCGGCGGCGTCGGCTCCGGCTTGTACGGCATGCTCGTCTTCGCGCTGCTCGCGGTGTTCGTCGCGGGGCTGATGATCGGCCGCACGCCCGAATACGCCGGCAAGAAGATCGAATCGTTCGAGATGAAGATGGTGTCCATCGCGATCCTGCTCACGCCGCTTCTGGTGCTCGCGGGCACATCGGTGGCCGTGCTGACGGCATCGGGCACGGCGGGCATCGCCAATCCGGGCGCGCACGGTTTCTCCGAAGTGCTGTACGCGTTCAGCTCGGCGGCGAACAACAACGGCAGCGCGTTCGCGGGCCTCTCGGTGAACACGCCGTTCTACAACGTGCTGCTCGGCATCGCGATGTGGCTCGGCCGCTTCGGCTCCATCGTGCCGGTGCTGGCGATCGCGGGATCGCTCGCGGCGAAAAAGCGCCTCGCCGTCACCGCCGGCACCTTGCCGACGCACGGACCGCTTTTCGTGGTGCTGCTGCTCGGCACGCTCTTGCTCGTCGGCGCGCTCACGTATGTGCCGGCGCTCGCGCTCGGGCCTGTCGTCGAGCATCTGACGATGATCGCCGCTCACTGATTTCGAGGAACAGATGACTCAACTGAATCAAGCGCCGCTGCATCGCCCGGAGAACATGGGGCAAGCGCGCACGGCGGCGCGTTCGATGTTCGATCCGGCGCTCGTGAAACCCGCCATCGCCGATTCCTTCGCGAAGCTCGCGCCGCGCACGCAGTTGCGCAATCCGGTGATGTTTTGCGTGTACGTCGGCAGCATTCTGACGACGGTGCTCTGGATCGCCGCGCTCGCGGGCCAGGCGGAAGCGCCTGCGGGCTTTATCCTCGCCGTTGCGCTGTGGCTGTGGTTCACCGTGCTCTTCGCGAACTTCGCCGAGGCGCTCGCCGAAGGACGCTCGAAGGCGCAGGCCGCGTCGTTGCGCAGCGCCAAGCACAACGTGATGGCGAAGAAGCTCAACGAGCCGCATCCGAAGTCGCCCATTCGCATGGTCGCGTCGAGCGATCTGCGCAAGGGCGATGTCGTGCTGATCGAAGCCGGCGACTCCGTGCCGGCCGACGGCGAAGTGATCGACGGCGTCGCGTCCGTCGATGAATCCGCGATCACGGGCGAATCGGCGCCCGTCATCCGCGAGTCGGGCGGCGACTTCTCGTCGGTGACGGGCGGCACGCGCGTGCTGTCGGACTGGATCGTCGTGCGCGTGAGCGCCGACCCCGGCGAGGCGTTTCTCGACCGCATGATCGCGATGGTCGAAGGCGCGAAGCGTCAGAAGACGCCGAACGAAGTCGCGCTCACCATTCTGCTCGTCGCGCTGACGCTCGTGCTGCTCTTCGCCACCGCGACCTTGCTGCCGTTCTCGATGTTCTCGGTCGAAGCCGCGAAAACCGGGCACGTCGTCACGATCACCGCGCTCGTCGCGCTGCTCGTCTGCCTGATTCCGACGACCATCGGCGGACTGTTGTCGGCCATCGGCGTCGCGGGCATGAGCCGCATGATGCAGGCGAACGTGATCGCGACCTCCGGCCGCGCGGTGGAAGCGGCCGGCGACGTCGACGTGCTGCTGCTCGACAAGACCGGCACCATCACGCTCGGCAACCGGCAGGCGTCGTCGTTCGCGCCCGCGCCGGGCGTGAGCGAGCGCGATCTTGCCGACGCCGCGCAACTCGCCTCGCTCGCCGACGAAACGCCGGAAGGCCGCAGCATCGTCGTGCTGGCGAAGCAGCGCTTCGACATCCGCGAACGCGACATGGCGACGCTCGGCGCAACGTTCATCGCGTTCAGCGCGCAGACGCGCATGAGCGGCGTCGATGTGCCGGATCGCGAGATTCGCAAGGGCGCGGCCGATGCGGTGAGAAAGTACGTCGAAGAACGCGGCGGGCGCTTTCCGCAGGAAGTGCAGCATGGCGTCGACGAGATCGCGCGGCGCGGCAGCACGCCGCTCGTCGTCGCGGAATACGTTGCGGGCAAGGCGCGCGCGCTCGGCGTGATCGAACTGAAGGACATCGTGAAGGGCGGCATCAAGGAACGCTTTGCCGAACTGCGCAAGATGGGCATCAAGACCGTGATGGTCACGGGCGACAACCGGCTGACGGCGGCGGCCATCGCGGCGGAAGCGGGCGTGGACGACTTCCTCGCCGAAGCGACGCCGGAAGCGAAGCTCTCGACGATCCGCGCGCATCAGGCCGAAGGGCGGCTCGTGGCGATGACCGGCGACGGCACCAACGACGCGCCCGCGCTCGCGCAGGCCGACGTCGCGGTGGCGATGAACACCGGCACGCAAGCGGCGAAGGAAGCGGGCAACATGGTCGACCTCGACTCGAACCCGACGAAGCTGATCGAGATCGTGGAGATCGGCAAGCAGATGCTGATGACGCGCGGCTCGCTCACGACGTTTTCGATCGCCAACGACGTCGCCAAGTATTTCGCGATCATTCCTGCCGCTTTCGCCACGACATATCCGCAATTGCGCGTGCTCGACGTGATGCATCTCGCGTCGCCGTCGTCCGCGATTCTTTCGGCGGTGATCTTCAACGCGCTCATCATCGTGTTCCTGATTCCGCTTGCGCTGAAGGGCGTGAAGTATCGCGCGCTCGGGGCGGCTTCGTTGTTGCGGCGCAATCTCCTCGTCTATGGGCTCGGTGGCATCGTGCTGCCGTTTCCGGTCATCAAGCTGATCGACATGACGATCACCGCGCTCGGTTGGAACTAGGAGAACACATCATGAAGAATGCATTGCGTCCGGCCATCGTATTGTTCGTTGCACTGACGATCATCACGGGCTTGTTGTATCCGCTCATCGTGACGGCGGTATCGCAGACGGCGTTCAGGCATCAGGCGAACGGCAGTCTCATTGAGCTTGACGGGAAGATCGTCGGTTCGGAACTGATCGGCCAGCAGTTCGACGCGCCGCGCTATTTCTGGGGCCGCTTGTCCGCCACGATGCCGAATCCGTACAACGCAGGCAGCTCCGGCGGATCGAACCTCGGCCCGACGAACCCCGCGCTCGCCGATGCCGTGAAGGCGCGCATCGCCGCGCTGCATGCCGCCGATCCCTCGAACGACGCCGCCGTGCCCGTCGATCTCGTGACCTCATCGGGCAGCGGGCTCGATCCGCACATCAGCCCGGCGGCGGCCGCGTATCAGATCGCACGCGTGGCGCGAGCGCGCGGGCTGTCCGTCGCGCAAGTCAATGCGCTCGTCGTCGAGGCGACGTCCACGCGCACATTCGGCGTGATCGGGGAACCGACGGTGAATGTGCTTAAATTGAATCTCGCGCTGGACCGGGCGAGCGCTCGCTGAGCGCCGCCATTCCCTAAGCGCCACATGACGAGAACCCGCCCAGGAGCCCATGCGCCCGACCCCCGATGAACTCCTCGACGTGCTGCAACGCGAGGAAGCGGAGCGCCAGCGCGGCAGGCTGAAGGTGTTCTTCGGCGCGTCGGCAGGCGTCGGCAAGACCTTCGCGATGCTGCAAGCCGCGCGACGCCGCCGCGACGAAGGTGTCGATGTCGTGATCGGCGTCGTCGAAACGCATGGCCGCAAGGAAACGCTCGCGCTCTGCGCAGGGCTGGAAACGCTGCCGCCTGCGCACATCGACTATCGCGGCCGCACGCTCGCGGAATTCGATCTCGACGGCGCGCTCGCGCGCAAGCCGCAACTCATCGTCGTCGATGAACTCGCGCATTCGAACGTGCAGGGTTCGCGGCACGTGAAGCGCTGGCAGGACGTGCACGAACTGCTCGACGCGGGCATCGACGTGTACACGACCGTCAACGTGCAGCATCTGGAAAGTCTCAACGATATCGTCGGGCGCATCACCGGCATTCGCGTGTGGGAGACGGTGCCCGACCGCGTGTTCGATCTCGCCGATGAAGTGACGCTCGTCGATCTGCCGCCCGAGGAACTGCTCGACCGTCTGCGCGAAGGCAAGGTGTATCTGCCGCAGCAGGCCGAGCAGGCGGTGCGCAACTTCTTTCGCAAGGGCAATCTGATCGCGCTGCGGGAACTGGCGTTGCGCCGCACCGCCGACCGTGTCGATGCGCAGATGCGCGAGTATCGCGCGGACCGGTCGATCGAGCGCATCTGGCGGGCGCGCGAGCGCCTGATCGCGTGCGTGGGGCCGGGACCGGAAGGCGCGGCGCTCGTGCGCGCGGCGGCGCGGCTCGCGGCGGCGCTGAAGGCGGACTGGCTCGCGGTCTATGTCGAAACGCCGAAGCTCCAGCGCCTCTCCGACGATGAGCGCCGCCGCACGCTCGACGCGCTCAAGCTCGCCTCGGAACTCGGCGCGGAAACCGTGACGCTCGATGGCGCGGACGCCGCCGCGACGCTCATCGACTATGCGCGCATGCGAAACGTGTCGAAGCTCATCGCGGGCGCGCCGGCCGCGCGAAGCTGGCGGCGCATCGCGCAAACGCCGGTCGCGGAGCGCATCGTCCGGCATGCGGCGGATATCGATGTCACGCTCGTCTCCGCCGCCCCGCGCGACGAATCGCAAAGGCGGCGGGCGTCGATAGCCGGCGCATGGCGCGACGCCGGGCATTCGCCGCCCCGCGCTTACTTCTACGCGCTCGCGATCGGCGCGGCGATCACGCTGGTCGCGCATGGGCTGGCCGCGCGGCATATCGCGCTCGCCAATCTCGTGATGCTGTATCTGCTCGGCGTGATCTTCGCCGCCGCGCGGCTCGGGCGCGGGCCGGGCGTGATGCTGTCGTTCGTGTCGGTCGCGGCGTTCGACTTCTTCTTCGTGCCGCCTGCGCTGTCGTTTTCCGTCACCGACACGCAATACGTGCTCACCTTCGTCGTGATGCTGCTGACATCGCTCACGATCAGCCATCTCACGTCGAGTCTGCGGCGCGAGGCGCGCATCGCGTCGCAGCGGGAACGGCGCACCAGCGCCATGTACGCGATGACGAAAGAACTCGCCGCCGCGCTGATGACCGGGCAGATCATCGAGATCGGCACGCGGCATGTGGCCGAAGTCTTTCACGCGAAAGTCGCGATGCTTTTGCCCGACGCGAGCGAACGCGTGCGTCAGAAAGTGGACGAGCCGAACGCGGACGCGATGCTCGACGCCGCGAGCATCGACCTCGATATCGCGCAATGGGTCTACGAGCAGCAGAAGCCCGCGGGCCGCGGCACCGACACGCTGCCCGCCACCGATGCGCTCTACTTGCCGCTGCGCGCGCCGATGCGAACGCGCGGCGTGCTGGCGATCGTCGTCGAGCGCGAAGCGGAACTGGCCGTGCCGGAGCAGCGGCGCATGATCGAGACGTTCGCGGCGCAGATCGCACTCGCGCTCGAACGCGTGCATTACGTGGATATCGCGCAGGACGCGCTCGTCAACATGGAGTCCGAACGGCTGCGCAATTCGCTGCTCTCGGCGATCTCGCATGACTTGCGCACGCCGTTGACGTCGATTGTCGGCTTTGCGTCGGTGCTGGAGGAAGAGGCGCGCGCGATCGGCGGTTTTTCGGGCGAGTCGCAGGAACTGGTGCACGCGATTCACGAGGAAGCGCTGCGCATGAGCGGGCTCGTCACGAACCTGCTCGACATGGCGCGTTTGCAGGCGGGCGCGATTCGCTTGAACCGGCAATGGTCGATGCTCGAAGAAACGGTCGGCGCGGCGCTCGCCTCAATGAGGCGCACGCTCGCGGGCCGACCCGTGCAGGTTCGCGTGCCGTCGAATCTGCCGATGCTGCGGCTCGACGCGGTATTGATGGAGCGGCTATTCGCGAACCTGCTGGAGAACGCGGCGAAGTACACGCCCGCGAATATGCCCATTCGCATTGCGGCGGAAGAAGACACATCGGGCAATGTGCGCGTCGTGATCGACGATGAAGGGCCGGGCGTGCCGGCCGGCATGGAGACGCGCCTCTTCGAGAAGTTCACGCGCGGCGAGAAGGAATCGGCGCAACCGGGCATCGGGCTCGGGCTCGCGATCTGTCGCGCGATCGTGGAGGCGCACGGCGGGCGCATCGGCGTGGAGAATCGCGTCGACAGGGAAGGGCGCGTGTGCGGCGCGCGCTTCTGGTTCACGCTGCCGGCGGACGAAGCGCCGCCGGATATCGAAGCGGGCGAGCGTATGTGAGGCGTGCATGGGCGATCGCCCCCGCGCTTTTATGTCCCGCTACAATCGCCAGAACCGCTTACGTCCGAGGGCTTCATATGGATCTCATCATTCGCCGCGCATCGCTTGTGCGCTCGACGGGGCTCGTCGATATCGGCATGGAAGCAGGCCGTATCGCTGCGATCGAGCCGCATCTGAATGCGAGCGCGCGTGAAGAAATCGACGCGAACGGTTCGCTCGTCACCGCGCCCTTCGTCGACGCCCACTTTCACATGGACGCGACGCTCTCGTACGGTCTGCCGCGCGTGAACGCGTCGGGCACGCTGCTCGAAGGCATCGCGTTATGGGGTGAACTGAAGCCCGAACTCACGCAGGAAGCCATCGTCGAGCGCGCGCTGCAGTATTGCGACTGGGCCGTCGCGCGCGGGCTGCTGGCGATCCGCTCGCACGTCGATGTCTGCGATCCGCGTCTGCTCGCCGCCGAGGCGCTCGTCGAAGTGAAGCGCCGCGTGAAGCCGTATCTCGACCTGCAACTGGTCGCGTTCCCACAGGACGGCGTGCTGCGCAGTCCGGGCGCATTCGAGAATCTGAAGCGCGCCATCGCGCTCGGCGTCGATGTCGTGGGCGGCATTCCGCACTTCGAGCGCACAATGGCCGACGGCGCGGCGTCCGTCACGCTGCTGTGCGAGTACGCGGCCCAGCACGGCTTGCGCGTGGACATGCACTGCGACGAATCCGACGATCCGATGTCGCGCCACATCGAAACGCTCGCGGCGGAAACGCATCGGCTGGGACTGCACGGCCGCGTGACTGGCTCGCATCTCACGTCCATGCATTCGATGGACAACTACTACGTCAGCAAGCTGATTCCGCTGATGCGCGAAGCGGGCGTCTCGGCGATCTCGAACCCGCTCATCAACATCACGTTGCAGGGTCGCTCGGACACGTACCCGAAGCGGCGCGGCATGACGCGCGTGCCCGAACTGATGGCGGCGGGAATCGACGTCGCGTTCGGCCACGACTGCGTGATGGACCCGTGGTACAGCCTGGGCTCCGGCGACATGCTGGAAGTCGCGCACATGGGCTTGCACGTCGCGCAGATGACGGGCGTCGACGCGATGCATGCGTGCTTCGATGCCGTCACGCGCACGCCCGCGCGCATTCTCGGGCTCGAAGGCTACGGCGTGGAAGTGGGCTGTCATGCGGACTGCGTCGTGCTCGACGCGCGCGATCCAATCGAAGCGATCCGTCTGCGCGCGGCGCGCACGGCGGTGATCAGAAGAGGGAAGGTGGTGAGCCGCAGCCCGGCCATGCGCGCGACGCTCGCGCTGGAAGGCCGGCCCGCCGAAGTGGACTTCAGAATCCAGCGCTGAAAGAAAAAACCCCGGCACGGCGGCCGGGGTTTTCGATCAGTGCACCGTCTGCGTGTGCTCGCTCATGCCGTTGTGACGCAACAGCGCGTCGATGCTCGGCTCCCGTCCGCGGAACGCCTTGAACGAATCCATCGCCGGGCGGCTGCCGCCCACCTCGAGAATCTCGCGGCGATAGCGCGTGCCGGTCTCCGCGTTCAGCACCGACCCGTTCGCGGCCTTCGCGGCTTCCTCGAACGCGGCGTAGGCATCGGCGGACAGCACTTCGGCCCACTTGTAGCTGTAATAGCCCGCCGCGTAACCGCCCGCGAAGATGTGGCTGAACGTGTTCGGCCAGCGCGAGAACGGCGCCTGCGGAATGACGTGGAACTTCTCGTTGATCTCGCGGGCGAGGTCGTTCACGTTCTGCGTGCCGTTGGCCGGATCGTAGGACGTGTGCAGCACCATGTCGAACATCGAAAAGACGATCTGACGCAGCGTGCCGAGACCGCTCTGGAAGTTCTTCGCGGCGAGCATCTTGTCGAAGAGTTCGCGCGGCAGCGGCTGGCCCGTTTCGACGTGCGCCGACATGTCGGTCAGCACGTCCCACTCCCAGCAGAAGTTCTCCATGAATTGCGACGGCAACTCGACCGCGTCCCATTCGACGCCGTTGATGCCCGACACGCCGAGTTCGTCCACGCGCGTGAGCATGTGGTGCAGGCCGTGCCCGAACTCGTGGAAGAGCGTGATGACTTCATCGTGCGTGAAGCAGGCGGGCTTGCCGCCGACCGGCGCTGAGAAATTGCAGGTGAGATACGCGACCGGCGTCTGCACGTCGCCTTGCGTGCGCTTGTGGCGGGCGCGGGCGTCGTCCATCCATGCGCCGCCGCGCTTGCCTTCGCGCGCGTACAGGTCCAGATAGAACTGCGCGACGAGCGAGCCGTCCTTGTTCTCGACGCGGAAGAAGCGCACGTCCGGATTCCACACGGCGGCTTCGTCGCGGCGAATCGAGACGTTGAACAACGTTTCGGTCACCTTGAAAAGGCCCTTCAGCACCGCTTCCTGCGGGAAGTACTGCTTCACTTCGTTCTCGGAGAACGAATAGCGCTTCTGGCGCAGCTTTTCGGCGGCATACGCGACATCCCACGGCTGAAGCTCCGGCATGCCGAGCTCGGTCGCGGCGAACGCGCGCAGTTCCATCCAGTCGTTTTCGGCATACGGACGCGCGCGCTTGGCGAGGTCTTCGAGAAACGCGATGACCTGCGCGGGCGATTCCGCCATCTTCGGCGCAAGGGACACTTCTGCGAAGTTCTGATAGCCGAGCGTGCGCGCTTCTTCCTGACGCAGCTTCAGATGCTCGACGATATTCTGCGTGTTGTCCCACTCGGCTTTGCCGTGGCCGTACGTTTCGCCGAGTTCGGACGCCCGCGTGACATACGCGCGATACATCGCCTCGCGCATCGGCCGATGCTCTGCGTATTGCAACACGGGGAAATACGAAGGGAAGTGCAGCGTGAACTTCCAGCCTTCCTTGCCTTCTTTCTGCGCGGCTTCGCGGGCGGCTTCGATCACGTCGTCGGGGAGGCCGGCGAGGTCGCTTTGCTGCGTGACCACATACGAGTATGCGTTGGTCGAATCCAGCACGTGATCCGAAAACGCCTTCGAGAGCGCAGCCTGTTCTTCCTGCAACTGCGCGAAGCGCGGCTTGCGATCTTCAGGCAATTCCGCACCGGACAGGCGGAAATCGCGCAGCGCGTTCTCCAGAATCTTCTTGCGCTCGGGCGAAAGGCCCGCGAATTCGTCGCCTGCGGCGATCGCTTTGTACTTCTCGTACAGCGCGAGATTCTGACCGACGCTCGCGGAAAACTCCGTCACGCGCGGCAGGTTTTCGGCATGGGCGGCGCGCAGCTCGGGCGTATCGGCGACGGCGTTCAGATGCCCGACGATGCCCCACGCGCGCGAGAGCTTCTCCGATTCACGCTCCACCGTTTCGACGACGTCCTGCCAGGTGGCCGGCGTGTCGGGCGCGCTCGCGCGATCGACGGCGCTTTTGGCCGCCGCCAGCAGCACGTCGAGCGCCGGGGTGACATGCTCGGGCCTGATGTCGCCGAAGCGCGGCAAGTCGGAAAAATCGAGCAGCGGATTGGATGCTGCCGTGGTCGGCGTGGCTGCGGTGGTATCGCTCATGGCTCTCCCGGTTCTGTGATTGTTGAAGCGCGGAGCGGGCCAGTCATGCGAAGCCCGCGCCGCTCGTGTCCGAATGCTATTGGAGCATTATTGGGGCCGCGGGGCCAAAATCCAATGGATTGTTTCTAAGGGGACGATCGCGATGGCGCGTCCCCGGCGGCTTACGCCTGTGCCGCGCGCTCGGCGGCTTCGATGGTGTTGACGAGCAGCATGGTGATGGTCATCGGGCCGACGCCGCCCGGCACCGGCGTGATGTAGCCCGCGACTTCCCTGACGCCCGCGAAGTCGACGTCGCCGCACAGCTTGCCGGCTTCATCGCGATTCATGCCCACGTCGATCACCGTCGCGCCCGGCTTCACCATGTCGGCAGTCAGGATGTTGCGGCGGCCGGTCGCCGCGACGACGACATCGGCGTCGCGTGTGTAGCGTGCGATATCGCGCGTCTTGCTGTGGCAGATCGTGACGGTCGCGCCCGCTTCGAGCAGCAACAGCGCCATCGGTTTGCCGACGATGTTCGAGCGGCCGATCACCACCGCATTCGCGCCCGTCAGGTCGATGCCGTGCGCCTCGAACATCTTCATCACGCCATACGGCGTGCACGGGCGAAAGAGCGGCTTGCCGGTCATCAGCGCGCCCGCATTCGCGACGTGAAAGCCGTCCACGTCCTTTTCCGGCGCAATGGCTTCGATGACCTTGTGGCTGTCGATATGCGCGGGCAGCGGCAACTGCACCAGAATGCCGTGGATGGCCGGATCGGCGTTGAGCTTCTCGATGTGCGCGAGCAGCTCGCTTTCGGCGAGCGTCGCGGGAAAGCGGTCGAACACCGAATGCAGCCCGTTGTCCTGGCACGCCTTCACCTTGTTGCGCACGTAGACTTCGCTCGCCGGATTGTCGCCGACGAGCACCACGGCGAGCCCCGGCTTGTGTCCGCGAGCGGTGAGCGCGGCCGCGCGGGCGGCGACATCGGCGCGAAGAGTCTTGGAGAGGGCGTTACCGTCGATGAGTTGGGCAGTCATGGCGAATCGGAATCGAGATTGGGCGGCGTAGCGAGGAGAGGCGCGCAGGCGATACGTCGTTGTGCCGTGCGTGCCAGGGCGCGCAAGGCGCCTCGAAGAAGGGCGAGATTATACCGCCGGGCGCTTTGCGGCGTCCGGCGGCGTGCTGCGAGAGGGTGCCTGCCGTGCGCGTCGAATTACGGCGAAACGGGTTGCCACGAAGGATCGGGATCGAACGACTTGATCGACGCCGCCACGCGCGCCGACGCCGGACCGAGGTTCTTCTGATAGAGCTGCCCGTCCTGGTCGATCATGAAGGACATCACGCCCGTTTCGCCGTACTTCGCCGGCCAGGCGATCAGCCCGAAGCCGTCCGCGAGCGCGCCGCCTTGCATGTAGTTCTTCGCGCCGCCTTTCGCGTGCGGCCCTTGCGCGGTGAGGATGCGGTAGTGATAGCCGTAGTAGCCGCCCGAGGCCGTCGCCTTGTTCGGCATGGCCGCCGCGAGCGGGCCGAGCGGGCTTTCCGGCTCGCCGGGCGCGGTGTCCCAGTAGAGGCCGTCGTGCTTGCCCGGCGTGCTCACGAAGCGGTCGGCGTAGTGGTTCGTGAGCTTGCGATAGTCGTTCTGCGCATCGACGTAGGCGAGCGCGACGCGCATCACCGATCGCTCGTTGCGGCCGATGCGCCGCGTCAGCACTTCGTCGCGCGCGGCGGGCATGTCGAAGCGCCAGCCGTGGCCCGTATCGACGAGCGGAATCGGCAGGGTCCAGCCGCTGTCGCCGGTTTGGATATGCGCGCGCCTGGGGCCGCCGGCCGGCGCGTTATCTTCGACGATGCGGTGTCCCTTCGCCCATGAGCCGAGGTACTCGTAGATGTCGTCCTGGCCGATGTTGTCGGTCGGCACGTAGCGCGCGTGGTCCTTGCCGAGCACTTTGGAGAGCGCGGTTTCGTCGTTCGATGCAATGGCGTCTGTCAGGGCTTGCGCCGCGGCTTCGGGCGTCGGATAGACGGCCTGCGCATGCGCGAGCGAGGCCGCGAGCAAAAGCGATGCGAAAAGGAAAGGGCGGGGCGATGCGGCAAGTGTCTTCATCGAGATCATCTCGGGCTCCTGAGTCGTGGGCATGGGTGTGGGGCAGCGGTTCAGCGGCGATGAAAACCGCCGCCGCCGTGGAACCCGCCGCCGCCCTGGAACCCGCCGCTGCGCTGGATTCCGCCGCCGCCGCTGCCGAGTCCGCCGCCTTGTCGTTCGAGGCCGCCGCCCGCGTTCGGATGCGCGCTCGCGAACGACTGGCGGCTCGCTTGCCCGCGCTGGATGTCCTGCCGCGCCGCGTTGCCGTCGCCCGCGCCGCGCAGCGCGTTGTCGCGGTTCACGCTTTGCGCGCGCTGATGCAGATCGTTGTTGCCGGTGCCGCGCCCTTGGCCGCCTTGCCGGATGTTCTGCACGCGTTGACTCGCCGATTGATTGAGGTTCTGCCCGGTGCGCTGCTGCAGCGTCTGGGCCGCCTGCGCGCGCGCCTGATCGCGGCCGCGAAACTGGTCGCGATTCACCGCGCCCAGATTCTGGTTGCCGAAGTTCTGCCGGTTGCCGATGTTATTGCGGTTGAACTGCGGGTCGTTGCGGTTCCAGCGCACGTTGTTGCTGTTCGCGCTGAGGCGGTTGTTGACGTTGATGTTGTTATAGCGGTTCACATTCACGTTGACGTCGCGGCGGCCCCAGTCGCAGTCGCCCCATAACGCGTTGGCGACCGCGACCCCGGTGCCGAACGCGAGCCCGGCCGCGAAACCGGAGGCGATCGCATAGCCGGGCGGCGGCGGCACGTAGACCGGCGGATACGCCGGATACGGCCACGCCCCGTAGACCACGGTCGGGTTATAGGTCGGCACGTAGACCACTTGCGGATTGGCCGGCACGATCTGAATGGTGCTCTGCTCGACGACCACCTTCTGCTGTTCGCTGCTCTTGAGATTGCCCGCGCTCTGCGCCGCGCGCCGCAGCCGCTGCACGGAATCCATCACGTCGCCGGATTGCGCGATGAACGCATTGCCGAGCTGCGTCACCCAGTCGGGCTTGGAGGCCATCGTCGCCAATGCTTGCGGAAACGCAACCAGCGATTGCACGCTCGGGTCCCACGGCTCCGACTGCACGGCCTTGACCGCGTCGTCGCCCTTGATGTTCGGATTCGCCTTGGACCATTGCGCGGCCGCCTGAATGTCCTGCGGATACGTCGAGGCCATCAGCACCTGTGCGAGCAGCGCATCGGGATAAAGCGCGATGGGCGCGACGAGCGCATCGATCTGCTGGTTCGAGAGCTTCTGGCCGGCGGGCTGCGTCTGAGCGTGGGCGGGCGGCGAATGAAATACGGCGAGCGGCGCGGCGGCAAGCATCGCCGCTAGCGCGAGCACGCGCGCCGGACGCAGGCGGCACCCGACCGACGGGCATGACGTCTCGTGCAACCTCGAGTCCGCCCGGCGCGCGACATAGCTGCCAAGACGCAGGAACGTCGGTGCTTCGACTGACCAGCGGCAACTCAGCGGATCGAAAGCAGAGGACTCGGATGCGTTCGCGGATCGGCGAAAGAAAGCGGCAAGGGATTCAGACGTTCGCGCGGGCTTGCGGTGGATGGCGAAACGTTTGCCTGTGCGTACAGCGGTTGCCTTGTCGCGCATGATCGACTCCGGTGTTGGGGCACGATCAAACTACGGGCGGGCGCTCATTGGTGTCAACGCGAAACTCGAAATGGCGCGTTTCGCTTTCGCGGATACGGCAAGCGCCGCAAACGACCGTGGGGGGGGCCGTGCCCGCCCCCCCACGGCACCCCCCCCACCCGGTACTTCTGGTCCTTGTTGGTGCACCCGCCGCGCAACAACTACGCCTCACCAATTAACCACAGCATA
>NZ_JALQDQ010000012.1:0-30495 GCF_023631105.1 Caballeronia sp. AZ10_KS36
CCGGGGGGGCGATGTTTGGTGGAACCCGCAAACTCGATAGGGCGGTTTTCGCTTCCGGGGATACGCCAAGCCCCCAAAACGACGGGGGCGGGAAAGGAGCCGGCCACGCAAGGGAACCGCCGAGACGCGTTACTGCTGAGGCTTGTTGGACAGCGCGAGGCGCAACAGGTCGGCGACAGTATTCACCGACAGCTTCTCCATGATGTTCGCGCGATGCGCTTCCACCGTCTTGATGCTGATGCCGAGGTCGTCCGCGATCTGCTTGTTGAGCCGCCCCGCGATGATGCGCTCGAGCACCTGATGCTCGCGCGCCGTCAGCTTGCCGAGCCGCTCGGCGGCCGCGCGCTGCTGCTGGACGCTGGTGCTCTCGCTGCGCGCCTTTTCCAGCATGCGCTCGACCAGCTTGCGCAGTTCCGCCTCGTCGAACGGCTTCTCGATGAAATCCATCGCGCCTTTCTTCATGGTCGAGACGGCCATCGGCACGTCGCCGTGACCCGTGACGAAGATGATCGGCAGCACGGAGTTGTCCGCGATCAGCTTTTCCTGCAATTCGAGGCCCGTCATGCCGGCCATGCGCACGTCGAGGATCAGGCAGGCGATGGCGCCGGAATGCGCGATCGGCAGATAGACGTCGAGGAACGATTCGGCGCTGGAGAAGCATTGCACGCGATAGCCGTTGGCTTCGAGCAGCCAGCGCAAAGAATCACGCACGGCCTCGTCATCGTCGACGACAAAGACGGTTTCCTGAGTGGTGACTGGACTGCTCATAGTTCTCCCGTAACGGTATGTTGTCTCGTATTGGTATGTTCGTCGCGCGCGTCGGCGTCCGGTCCGCTCGACCCGTCCGCTTCGCCTATCGGCAGACTGCAGTGGAAGGTCGCGCCGGTCACGTGGCCGTCCGCCTCGACGTTGTTCACCACCCACAGCCGCCCGCGATGCGATTCGATGATCGAGCGGCAAATATTCAGGCCCATGCCCATGCCGTCGGATTTCGTGCTGTAGAACGGCTCGAACAGACGCTCGGCCGTGGCTTCGTCGACGCCCGGACCCTGATCCACCACGCTGATGCACACGAAACCGCCATCGGTTCGCTGCACGACCACGCGAATGACCGGATCGACGGCGTTCGGCTTTGCATCATGCATTGCTTCCGCTGCGTTTTTCAACAGGTTGACCAACACTTGTTCGATCAAAACCGGATCGACGTAGATCACCGGCATGCGCGAGCGGATCTCGGTGACGATGCGGATCTTGCGCTTGCGCGCTTCGATTTCGGCGAGACCGACCGCGTCCGCGACGATATCCGCCACGCGCGTCGCCTGGCGCTTGGGCTCGCTGCGCTTCACGAACTCGCGGATGCGCTTGATGATCATGCCCGCGCGCACCGCCTGCTGCGCGGTCTTCTCCAGCACGGGAAGCAGCGTTTCCTGCGTCATCCGCCCGGACTTCACGAGCGCCACGCAACCCGAGCAGTAGTTGTTGATGGCCGCGAGCGGCTGGTTCAGCTCGTGCGCGAGCGACGACGCCATCTCGCCCATGGTCATCAGGCGGCTCGTGAACTGCAGCTTTTCTTCCTGCTGATGCGCCAGTTCCTGCGCCTGCTTGCGCTGCGTGATGTCGGTCGCGATCTGCATCTGCGCGAGGTGGCCGTCCACCCACTGAATGTACTGGCGGCGCACTTCGAACCACTTCTGGATGCCCTCGACGTAGACCTCCTGCGCATCCGCCGAGCTTTCCGTGAGGACCGCGGCGGGCAGGCCCGCGTAGGTGTCGATCATGTCGAGCGTGTCGGACGAACTTTGCGCGTTGCCGTCGAAGGCCGCGCCCGCCAGTTGCAGATGCCCGTCCGGGCGAATGCCGAACAGGTGCCGGTAGTAGCGGTTCGCGAAGAGCAGTTCGGCTTCGTCGGCGGCGAGCACGGACACGGCCGCGTCGAGGCTTTCGAGCACGGTCGTGAAGCGTTCGTGCGCGGCGGCGAGTTCCTCGCGGGCGCGCTTGGGCTCCGTGATGTCCGTCATCGACGACATCCAGCCCGTCTGACGGCCGGAACTGTCGATGAGCGGGGACACATAGAGCCGCGCGTGGAAGAACGAGCCGTCCTTGCGACGCACGCGCAGTTCGAAGCCGGACGAGGGCGCCTTGCCGCGCAGCGTCATGTCGAGCTGGCGCTGCATTTCGGGGTAAGCGTCGCGCGGCCAGTACGGAAACGGCGCGTTCTTGCCGACGAGATCGCTTTCGTCCCAGCCCGTCATGCGGCAGAACGCGGGATTCACGTGCGTGATGCGGCCGTGCATGTCCAGCACGCGCATGCCGATCAGCACCGAGTTCTCCATCGCGCGGCGGAAGAAGGCTTCGGCGTAGAGCGCCTGCTGAGCCTCGAAGCGCTGGCGCGTGTGCTTCCACAGACTCCAGAGGCTCCACAGCACGAAGCACGACAAGCCCGCGACGAGCCACACCAGCGTGTTATTGGTGAAGTTCGTGAGCTGCGGATACGAATACACGCGCACCGACAGGCCCTGTCCGGGCGGGTCGAGCGGCAGGTCGTAGAACATGTCGCGCGGCAGGCGCGGGCGGCTCGACGTAGTCGCGAGCTCGCGATTGTTCAGATCGGTGATCGAGATCTTGTACTTCGCAGACAGTTCGCTCGGAATGTCGCGCTTCAGAATGCCTTCGATCGAAAACACCGCCGCGATCGATCCGAGGAATTCGCGGTCGCGGAACACGGGCGTTTGCAGCGTGATGTAACCGTTGCCGAGGTCGTCGTAAAGAAGCGGCGAGTAGACCTGGCGGCGCGTGGTGCGCGCTTCGTCGAACGCGGCCTGCACGGCCTCGTCCATTTGCGTGTCGTTCGGCTTCGCGAGGCGGGAGCCGAGCACCGGCAGCGGCGTGTTGGGCCAGCGCGGCTTGTGCTCGCTCGTGTACCAGTTCATGTAGAGGATCTCGGGATGCCCCTGCATGATGTCGGTGGACGCGGTCTGGAAGTTCTGCGAGTCGCCGTGGCCGGCCGCGATGTCGCGCGCGAGGGCCTGGATTTGTTCTTGCGCACCCGTCATGGCAAGACGGATTTGCTGCTGCGCCCACGCGACGTTGCGGTACAGCGTGTCTTCCTGCTGCTGCTGCTCGCGCCGGTTCAGGCTCCAGAGAATCAGACTCATGACCACCAAAAAAACGATGATGGAGATGAGCGGCGTGAGTAAATAGGAGTTCGACCACCACGGGCCGTGGTGCCAGCGGGAGGGCGACGAGTCGGTCGGTTTCTTACCGACGCGCGCCGAGCGTTTGATCAGCCGGTCAGTCAACATGGAAGCGATTGTAACGCAGCACCCGATTGTTAATTGGCGTAAAAAGACGGTAAAGACGGCTCATTTGCGGGAAAAGGAGGAGAAACGTCTGAGCAGAAAAACCATATGGGACGGTGCATTGCAGCATTTTTTCACATCATGAGATCCGCTCCCATGATTCGAAAAATTCCTTGCTACTAGGTCTGGACCCTCTTTAGAATGCCGGCACGCGGCCAGTGCCCGAGTCCGTGCGGGCGTGTGTTTTTCGGCTGTTCTTAGAGCGTTCCTCACATCAGGAGACGAGCATGTCCGCTGTACCCGACGAAGTTCTCAAATATGTCGCCAATGCCAAGGACGACGATCCGCAAGAAACCGCCGAATGGCTCGAAGCACTGGATGGCGTGATTTCGGCGGTCGGCCCTGACCGCGCGCATTACCTGATCGAGAAACAGATCGAGTTCGCTCGTGTGCACGGCGAACATCTGCCGTTTTCGGCCAACACCCCGTACATCAATACGATTCCGGTCGCGTCCCAGGCGAAGATTCCCGGCGACCAGGACGTCGAGCACCGCATCCGTTCGTACACGCGCTGGAACGCCATCGCCATGGTGCTGCGCGCGGGCAAGGACACGAACGTCGGCGGGCACATCGCTTCGTTCGCGTCGGCCGCGACGCTCTATGACGTCGGCTTCAATCACTTCTGGCACGCGCCGTCCAAGGAACACGGCGGCGATCTCGTGTTCGTGCAGGGTCACTCGTCGCCGGGCGTGTATTCCCGCGCCTTCCTGCTCGGCCGCCTGACCGAGAAGCAACTCGACAACTTCCGCCAGGAAGTGGGCGGCGAGGGCATCTCGTCGTATCCGCATCCGTGGCTGATGCCGGATTTCTGGCAGTTCCCGACCGTCTCCATGGGCCTCGGCCCGATCATGGCGATCTATCAGGCGCGCTTCATGAAGTACATGCAGGCGCGCGGCATCGCGAAGACGGATGGCCGCAAGGTCTGGGCGTTCCTCGGCGACGGCGAGACGGACGAGCCGGAATCGCTCGGCGCGATCGGCATGGCCGGCCGCGAGCGTCTCGACAACCTCGTGTTCGTCATCAACTGCAATCTGCAGCGTCTGGACGGTCCGGTGCGCGGCAACGGCAAGATCATCCAGGAACTGGAAAGCGAATTCCGCGGCGCGGGCTGGAATGTCATCAAGGTGATCTGGGGCAGCCGCTGGGACGCGCTCTTCGCTCGCGACAAGACCGGCGCGCTGATGCGCCGCATGATGGAAGTGGTCGACGGCGAATACCAGACGTACAAGTCGGAGTCGGGCGCATTCGTGCGCGAGCACTTCTTCAACACGCCGGAACTCAAGGCGCTCGTCGCCGACTGGTCCGATGAAGACATCTGGAACCTGAACCGCGGCGGCCACGATCCGCACAAGATCTACGCCGCGTTCGACGCCGCCACGAAAACGAAGGGCGCGCCGACCGTCATCCTCGCCAAGACCATCAAGGGCTATGGCATGGGCGAGCACGGTCAGGCGATGAACATCACGCACCAGCAGAAGAAGCTGCCGATCGAGACGCTGAAGAAATTCCGCGACCAGTTCCGTCTGCCGATCAGCGACGAGCAGATCGTCGACGTGCCGTATCTCACGTTCGAGGAAGGCTCGAAGGAACTCGAATACATGCGCCAGAAGCGCATGGATCTGGGCGGCTATCTGCCGGCGCGCCGCCAAAAGGCGGAATCGTTGCCGGTGCCGGCGCTCTCCGCGTTCGAACCGCTCCTGAAAGGCACGGGCGAAGGCCGCGAAATCTCCACGACGATGGCGTTCGTGCGCGTGCTGAACATCCTGCTGAAGGACAAGGCCATCGGCAAGCGCGTCGTGCCGATCGTGCCGGACGAATCGCGTACGTTCGGCATGGAAGGCCTCTTCCGCCAGATCGGCATCTGGAATCAGGACGGCCAGAAGTACATTCCGGAAGACTCCGACCAGCTGATGTTCTACAAGGAATCGGAGACGGGTCAGATCCTGCAGGAAGGCATCAACGAAGCCGGTGGCATGTGTGACTGGATCGCGGCCGCGACGTCGTACTCGACGCACGGCGAGATCATGATCCCGTTCTACATCTTCTATTCGATGTTCGGCTTCCAGCGCATCGGCGATCTGGCGTGGGCCGCGGGCGACATGCGTTCGCGCGGCTTCCTCCTCGGCGGCACCGCTGGCCGCACGACGCTCAACGGCGAAGGCTTGCAGCACGAAGACGGCCACTCGCTCCTCTGGGCGGCGTCGATTCCGAACTGCGTGAGCTACGACCCGACCTTCGGCTACGAACTCGCGGTCATCATGCAGGACGGCCTGCGCCGCATGGTGCAGGAGCAGGAGGACGTGTACTACTACATCACCGTGATGAACGAGAACTACGAGCATCCGGCGATTCCGCAAGGTGAGTCGGTTGCCGCCGACATCATCAAGGGCATGTACTCGTTCAAGAAGGCCGAAAGCGCAGGCAAGGCGCACGTGCAGCTGATGGGCGCGGGCACGATCTTCAACGAAGTGATCGCCGCCGCCGATCTGCTGAAGAACGACTGGGGCGTGTCCGCCGATCTCTGGAGCGTGCCGAGCTTCACGGAACTGGCCCGCGAAGGCCAGGACTGCGAGCGCTACAACCTGCTGCATCCGACCGAAGAGAAGCGCGTGCCGCACGTGACGAAGCTGCTCAAGGGCGCGCAGGGTCCGGTGATCGCGTCGACGGACTACATCCGCGCGCTCGTCGACCAGATCCGCGGCTATGTGCCGAACAAGTTCGTGGTGCTCGGCACCGACGGCTACGGCCGCTCGGATACGCGCGAGGCGCTGCGCCACTTCTTCGAAGTCGACCGCTACTGGGTCACGCTGGCGGCGCTCAACGCGCTCGCCGACGAAGGCACGATCGAGCGTAACGTCGTCGCTGAGGCGATCAAGAAGTACAACCTCGACCCGGCCAAACCCAACCCGATGACCGTCTAAAGGCATCGCCCCCGAGCGTTGTGACGCGGCCTCTTTCCGAAGCGGAAAGAGGCCGCGTGCAACCCAGGAGACACTAATAATGAGTCAAGCGATCGAAGTCAAAGTGCCGGACATCGGCGATTTCAAGGACATTCCCGTGATCGAAGTGCTGGTCAAGCCGGGCGATGTCGTTGAGCAGGAACAATCCCTCGTCACGCTCGAATCCGACAAGGCCACGATGGACGTACCCAGTTCGTCGGCGGGCACGGTGAAGGAAGTGAAGGTCAAGGTGGGCGACAACGTCTCGGAAGGCACGCTCATCGTCGTGCTGGAAGGCGGCGCGAACGCTGCGGCGGCTGCGCCTGCCGCGCCCGCCGCGCCCGCAAAGCAGGAAGCCCCCGCGCAAACGCAGACGCACTCGCAGCCCGCGCAGGCTTCGGGCGGCAGCGGCTCGGTGGAAGTGAAGGTGCCGGATATCGGCGACTTCACCGACATTCCGATCATCGAGATCGCCGTCAAGGTCGGGGACAAGGTCGAGAAGGAACAGTCGCTCGTCACGCTCGAATCCGACAAGGCGACGATGGACGTGCCGAGCCCGGCTGCGGGCACGGTCAAGGAACTGAAGGTGAAGATCGGCGATACGGTGTCCGAAGGATCGCTGATCCTCGTGCTCGAAGGCGGCGAAGGCGGTGCTGCCGCAGCGCCAGCGGCAGCAGCGCCGAAGCAGGAAGCGCCGACGCCCACCGCAGCGCCGCCGGATGCGCCCGCGAAGCCCGCGCCCGCGAAGGAAGCGCCGTCCGCGCTCGCGCAAGCGCCCGTGATCCCGGCCGGCGACGGCACGCGCACGTCGAGCCACGCTTCGCCTTCGGTGCGCAAGTTCGCGCGCGACTTGGGCGTGGACGTGACGCGCGTGAACGGCACCGGTCCGAAGGGACGCATCACGCAGCAGGACGTCACCGCATTCGTGAAGGGCGTGATGACGGGGCAGGCCAAGGCGCCCGCCGCGGCAGCCGCGCCGGCGGGCGGTGGCGGCGGCGAGCTGGGACTGCTGCCGTGGCCGAAGGTCGATTTCACGAAGTTCGGTCCGGTCGACCCGAAACCGCTTTCGCGCATCAAGAAGATTTCGGGCGCGAACCTGCATCGCAACTGGGTGATGATCCCGCACGTCACGAACAACGACGAAGCGGACATCACCGAGCTGGAAGAGCTGCGCGTCAAGCTGAACAAGGAACACGAGAAAGCGGGCGTGAAGTTCACGATGCTCGCGTTCGTTATCAAGGCCGTGGTCGCGGCGCTGAAGAAGTTCCCGACCTTCAACGCGAGCCTCGACGGCGACAACCTCGTCTTCAAGAAGTACTACCACATCGGTTTCGCGGCCGACACGCCGAACGGCCTCGTCGTCCCCGTGATCCGCGATGCGGACAAGAAGGGCCTCGTCGATATCGCGAAGGAAATGGCGGAGCTGTCGAAGCTCGCGCGCGAAGGCAAGCTTAAGCCGGACCAGATGCAGGGCGGCTGCTTCTCGATCTCGTCGCTGGGCGGCATCGGCGGCACGCACTTCACGCCGATCATCAACGCGCCGGAAGTGGCGATCCTCGGGTTGTCGCGCGGCCAGCAAAAGCCGGTGTGGGACGGCAAGCAGTTCGTGCCGCGTCTCACGCTGCCGCTCTCGCTGTCGTACGACCATCGCGTGATCGACGGCGCGGAGGCCGCGCGCTTCAACGCTTATCTGTCGGCGATTCTGGCGGACTTCCGTCGCGTGATTCTTTGATCGTGGCGCGCGTCCGGGCTTGTCCGTCCGAACGCGCGGCCCAGCCGACGGCGGAACCGCGCGCGCCGCGATGCGCGTGCCGGTTCCATCCGCTCTTCTCTTAGGGGACACCATGAGTCTCGTCGAACTAAAAGTACCCGACATCGGCGACTTCTCCGATGTCGATGTCATCGAAGTCAATATTCAGCCCGGCGACGTCATCGAAAAGGAACAGGGCGTCATCACGCTCGAAACCGACAAGGCGACGATGGAAGTGCCCGCCGACGTGGCAGGCACCATCAAGGAAGTGAAGGTCAAGCAGGGCGACAAGGTTTCGCAGGGCTCGGTCATCGCGATGGTCGAAACCGAAGGCGCGGCGGCCGCATCCAGCGCGCCGGCCGGCGGCGCGCCGAAGGAAGCATCGACGGCCCAGCCCGCTCCCGCTGCGCCCGCGGCTTCCGGCGGCGGCACGCAGGAGGTGAAGGTGCCGGATATCGGCGACTTCACGGACATTCCGATCATCGAAGTTCACGTGAAGCCGGGCGATACGGTCGAGAAGGAACAGTCGCTCATCACGCTGGAATCCGACAAGGCGACGATGGACGTGCCTTCGCCCGCAGCCGGCACCGTGAAGGAACTGAAGGTGAAGGTCGGCGATAACGTCTCGGAAGGCACGCTCATCCTGACGCTCGAAGGCCAGGGCGGCGGCACCACCTATGTGCCGACGAACCCCGCAGCCGCCGCGCCGCAACCCGCCGAGAAGGCGACCGCCGCGCCCGCGCCGCAAGCGGGCAGCTATTCCGGCTCGGCGGATATCGAATGCGAGATGCTCGTGCTCGGCGCCGGCCCCGGCGGCTATTCGGCGGCGTTCCGTTCCGCCGATCTCGGCATGAAGACCGTGCTCGTCGAACGTTATTCGACGCTCGGCGGCGTGTGTCTCAACGTCGGCTGCATTCCGTCGAAGGCGCTGCTGCACACGGCGCTCGTCATGGATGAAACGCACGAGCTCGCCGAACATGGCATCACCTTCGGCAAGCCGACCATCGACCTCGACAAGCTGCGCGGTTTCAAGGAGGGCGTCGTCAAGAAGCTGACGGGCGGCCTCGCGGGCATGGCGAAGGCGCGCAAGGTGCAGGTGGTGACGGGCGTCGGCACCCTCGTCGATCCGCATCATATGGAAGTGCAGGGCGCGGACGGCAAGAAGGTCGTCAAGTTCCAGAAGGCGATCATCGCGGCGGGCTCGCAGGCGGTTAAGCTGCCTTTCTTCCCGGATGACCCGCGCGTGGTCGATTCGACCGGCGCGCTCGAACTGCGTCAGTTGCCCAAGCGCATGCTGGTGGTGGGCGGCGGCATCATCGGTCTGGAAATGGCGACGGTCTATTCGACGCTCGGCGCGGAGATCGATGTCGTCGAAATGCTCGACGGCCTGATGATGGGCGCGGACCGCGATCTCGTGAAGGTGTGGGAGAAGTTCAACGCCAAGCGTTTTGCCAACGTGATGCTGAAGACGAAGACCACGAAGGCCGAAGCGAAGGAAGACGGCATCTACGTGACCTTCGAAGGCGAGAAGGCGCCGGCGGAGCCGCAACGCTACGACCTCGTGCTGTTGTCGGTCGGCCGCACGCCGAACGGCGGCAAGATCGGCGCGGACAAGGCGGGCGTCGCGGTGACGGAGCGCGGCTTCATCAACGTCGACAAGCAGATGCGCACGAATGTCGAGCACATCTTCGCGATCGGCGATCTCGTCGGGCAGCCGATGCTCGCGCACAAGGCCGTCCACGAAGGCCACGTCGCGGCGGAAGCGGCGCACGGCGAGAAGGCGTACTTCGACGCGATGCAGATTCCGTCGGTGGCCTACACCGATCCGGAAGTCGCGTGGGCGGGCAAGACCGAAGACCAGTGCAAGGCCGAAGGCATCAAGTACGGCAAAGCGGTGTTCCCATGGGCCGCGTCGGGCCGCGCGATCGCCAATGGCCGCGATGAGGGCTTCACCAAGCTGATCTTCGACGAAGAAACGCATCGCGTGATCGGCGGCGGCATCGTCGGCCTGAACGCGGGCGATCTGATCAGCGAAGTGTGCCTCGCGATCGAAATGGGCGCGGATGCGACCGACATCGGCCGCACGATTCACCCGCACCCGACGCTCGGCGAGTCGATCGGCATGGCGGCCGAGCTTTACGAGGGCGTCTGTACTGACCTGCCGCCGCAGCGCAAGAAGTAACGCAGTCGGCGGTCAGATGTGAGAAAGGCGCGTTTCCCTTCGCGGGAACGCGCCTTTTTATTTGGCGTGACGAGTCGGGGCAAAGAAAAACCCGGCCGCAGCCGGGTTTCCCGTACAACGCTTACAGCACGAACAGTCGATTCGAACTTAGGCGACCGTCGGGCGCTTTGCAGCGCGGGCAGCTTGTTCCGTCGCTTGCGTGGCAGCCTTCGTCGCGGCCGTGGCGGCTGCGTTGAAGTTGCTCTCGGCGATCTCGACAGCTTGCTTCGTTGCCTTGTGAACCGTTTCGTACGTCGTGTTCGCGGCGGTGATGGCCGACTTCATCACGGCGACGGCGGTTTCCGAACCGGCGGGCGCGTTCTTCGCGACGTTGTCGACGAGTGCCTGCACCTTGCGGTTCTGCTCTTCGTATTGCGATTCGGCAACACGGGCGAACTCGGCTTGCGTGGCCGACGCGATTTCATACAGGTGACGGCCGTACGACAGCACCTTCTCGGCGACCGGCTGCGTCAGGCTGGCTTGCAGCGCGAGCAGTTCTTGCGCGTCCTTGACCGACAGCGCGCGTTGGGCGTTTTCCTGGCCTTCGGCGAGCGTCGACTTGACGACTTGCAGGTTCAGTTCGACGAGCTTTTCCACGCCTTCGAACGCTTTGTTCGTCAGACCGAACAGCGTGTCGAAGTTGGCTTTCTGTGCAGCGGCGATTTGTTCGGGGGTCAGTAGGGTCATCTCAGGCTCCTGATTGCCGACCCATCATGGCGGGTCGTGGCTTGGTTGATGCAGCGAGGCGCTGCTAGTTGGTGCTACTTCGATTGGTGCGTCGCAACATGAGGCCCATTTTAGAGATATTCTTAGTGATGTCAAGCAGTCTTTGTGCATTGCACAATCGTCGCGAAGATCTTGTTAATCATGGACTTAAGTGATCGGTACTGGCAAGCCAACCGGCACTGCTGGACAGCGCCCGTTGCACCGTATCGGAACGCTCCTCGCGGTGGGTGAGCAAGGCCGGCGCGGGCCTTGCACCACGGCGGATAGGACGATTCGTGCATCCGTCCTATTTTTTAGGATGTCGCCGTACACCAAATTGTTGAAGAACCGTTAACATTTCGACTGTTGATCCGACGCACCCCGATGCCCCGCAGCATCGCGGCCAGTTCGAGAGCAAGTTGGCCCGTTCATCGTTCAGCACTCAAGTTTCAGGAAAATTTGCCGATAGCGTGTGTCGTGTCGTACAAAAGCGCGTTCTCGGCGGCCTTCGGTCTGCAGAAAGCGATCGTTTTTGCCGATCGCTACTGGAAATTATCCAGAAACAAGCAATCAACGCTTACAACTCAGTTTAACGAGCGTCGATAAGTGCTTAATATTGCTTAAATTTCGCAGCTTCACTACACTTGGCGGTACTCTCAGCCGCCCAACAGAACACTAATGAAAACCGAAATGTTTTCGTCGCGAAAGGTGGTGCACGGCGTGGCATTGCGCTCAGCTTTGTCTTTTGCCGTATCACTGGCTGTAGCGACATCGTTTGCAGCGGCTCCGGCTGAAGCCCTCGCCAAATCTGCCACCGTCACGCATCACAAGAAGTCCGCTACCGCAGAAAAGACCGCCGGCCGCGCTCGCGTCGCGAAGGCGGGCAAGTCGGCACGCGCCGCGAAAGTCGCCGCAGCCGGCGATGACGACGACGCGCCGAAGGTCTCGCGCAAGCATCGCGTGAACTATCGGATGGACCCGCACGCGCGCCGGTCTGCCGTGCATGCGGTGGCGTATCAGCCGCGCGCCACGTCGGTCGGCCAGGCGTTCGGTCTGCACGACACGGCGGATAGTCTCGCGCTGCGTTCGAGCGTGGCCTACGTGGTCGACCAGGACACGTCCGAGACGCTTTTCGACAAGAACTCGCGGGCCGTCGTGCCCATCGCGTCGATCACGAAGCTGATGACCGCCATGGTCGTGCTCGACTCGCACTTGCCGCTCACCGATGAAATCGCGGTCACGGACGAAGACCGCGATTACGAGAAGTACACGGGCTCGCGGCTTTCCGTCGGCTCGGTGCTGAATCGGGAAGACATGCTGCACATCGCGCTGATGGCGTCTGAAAACCGCGCCGCGGCCGCGCTGTCGCGCTATTACCCCGGCGGACGCCCCGCGTTCATCGCCGCGATGAACGCGAAGGCAAAGGCGCTCGGCATGACCGACACGCACTTCGAGAATTCGACCGGCCTCACGAGCCTCAACGTGTCGAGCGCGCGTGATCTCGTCAAGATGGTGAACGCGGCGTACCAGTATCCGCTGATCCGCAAGTTTTCGACGGACCGCAGCTACGACGTCTTCACCGGCAAGCGCACGCTCGCGTACAACAGCACCAACGCGCTGGTGCGCAATGCGTCGTGGGATATCGGCTTGCAGAAGACGGGCTTCATCAACGAAGCGGGCGAATGTCTCGTGATGCAGGCGAACGTGCACGGGCGCCCCGTCATCATGGTGCTGCTCGATTCGTACGGGAAGTACTCGCGTTTTGCCGATGCGACGCGTCTGCGCACGTATCTCGACACGCTCGGCGAGCCGCGCATCATGAGCGCGGACATGGGTGGCGGCGCGAACCCGTGATTGCGTAAGCAAAGTTAGCGGTCAGCGCAGTCAGCGGCCAAAGAAAAGCCGGATTCGTCGAGAGACGAATCCGGCTTTTTCGTTCGATCGCGCGATCAACGCTGCGGCTGATGCGCCTCGCCCGGCTGGTGTTCCTGATAGCCGAGCGACCGCGAAATCTCCAGCGCCGTATGGCTCAGTTGCTTGAGCCAGGCGTCCTGAAGCCGGTCGGCCGGCGCGGACAGCGACAAACCTGCGACGAGCCGTCCGGTGTCGTCATAGATGCCTGCCGCGATGCAGCGCACGCCCAGTTCGAGCTCTTCGTTGTCGCGCGCGCACGATTGCTGCCGCACGAACGACAACTCGCGCTCCAGTTTGGCCAAATCCGTGATGCTGTTCTGCGTGTGCCCCGACAGGCCGGTGCGCATGGCGTAAGCGCGCACGCGGGCGGCTTCGTCGGCGGCGAGAAAGAGCTTGCCGACCGACGTCAGATGCAGCGGCGCGCGCCCGCCGATCGCGCGAACCACCTGCATGCCCGAACGCTCCGAATACGCGCGCTCGATATACACGATCTCATCGCCCTGACGGACGGAGAGATTCACGGTCTGCCCGGTCTGACGGTGCAGCTCGCGCATCGGCGACATGGCCGCTTCGCGCACGGAAAGCCGCGCCTTCACCAGGTTGCCGAGTTCGAGCAGGCGCATGCCGAGCCGGTACGTGCCGGGATCGGAGCGGTCGACCAGCCGGCACAGCACCATGTCGTTCAGGATGCGGTGCGCGGTGGACGGGTGCAGCCCCGTGTTGTGCGAGAGTTCCTTCAGGCTGACCGGATCGGTATGATCGGCGAGGGCGTCCAGGAGGCTCATCATGCGCTCGATGACCTGAATGGACGTTTTTGATTCCGGGTTCGTATCGCTCATCGTCTGAATCGGTTGATGCGTCAAACAGCGGAAGATCGATTGTATCTCATAATGTGAAAAGACGGCGCATTTGGAAACAGCCGACCGTCGGCGCATAATCGCCGCGCTTTCGCATCAAATCAAACAAGGAAACGCCATGCGAGTCGGTTTATTCGTGACGTGTCTCATCGACATGATGCGGCCGGAGATCGGCTTCTCCGTCATCAAGCTGATCGAGCGCGCGGGCTTCGAGGTGAGCGTGCCGCCGGCGCAGACGTGCTGCGGTCAGCCTGCATATAACTCGGGCGACCGCCGCCTCGCCCGCGATCTGGCCGAAAAAACGCTGCGCGAATTCGAGCAGTTCGATTACGTGGTGGTGCCGTCGGGGTCGTGCGGCGGCACGATCCGTGCGCACTACGGCGACCTGTTTCGCGACGATCCCGAACTCATGAACCGCTATTCGCGCTTGCAGCCGCGCGTATTCGAACTGACCGATTTTCTGGTGGCGGTCGCCAAAGCGCGCATGGAACCGGGCGTCTTCGACGGCATCGTTACCTATCACGACGCCTGTTCGGGCTTGCGCGAGCTCGGCGTGAAGTCGCAGCCGCGCGAACTGCTCGCGCAGGCCGGCGTGCCGGTGAAGGAGATGGCCGGCTGCGAGCACTGCTGCGGCTTCGGCGGCACCTTCGCGGTGAAGTACGGCGACATTTCGACCGCGATCGTCGACGAGAAATGCGCGAACATCAAGGCGAGCGGGGCGGAGGCCGTCGTGCTCGGCGACCTCGGCTGCATGCTCAACATCGAAGGCCGCCTGCGCCGCACCGGCGACACCACGACGCGCGTGCTCCATATCGCGCAGGTGCTCGCCGGCGATGCGCAGCGCCTCACCTGAGAGCCACTCATGCAAGTACAGACGATGCAGTTCAAGGCGCGCGCCGGCAGCAAGCTCGCCGACGAACGGCTTCAGCACAATCTCACCAAGCTCTCGACGAAGTTCGTCAGCGCGCGGGCGAGCGCCGTGCGCGACATCGACTTCGACGCGACGCGGGCGGCGCTCAAGGAACGGCGCAACCGCGCGCTTGACAACCTCGACGTGTGGCTCGAGACCTTCGAGCGCGAGGCGACACGGCGCGGCGCGACGGTGCTTTACGCGGAATCGACGGCGGACGCGGCGCGTCTTGTCGCCGACATCGCGCGCGAGCACGGCGTGAAAAAGGTCATCAAGACGAAGTCGATGGTGTCCGAGGAGATGCAGCTCAACCGCGTGCTTGGCGAGATGGGCGTGCAGTCCATCGAGACGGATCTCGGCGAATATATCCTGCAGATCAACGACAATGAACCGCCGAGCCACATCATCGCGCCGGTCGTACACAAGGATAAGGACGAGATCGCCGACCTGTTCGCGAAGACGCACGGTCGGCCGCGCCTGACCGAGATTCCCGCGATGACGCGCGAGGCGCGCGAAGTCCTGCGGCCGCATTTCATGACCGCGGACATGGGCGTGACGGGCGGCAACTTCCTGATCGCGGAGACGGGTTCGGTCGCCGTCGTGACCAACGAAGGCAACGAGGGCATGTGTACCGTCATGCCGCGCGTGCACGTTGCGGTGACGGGCATCGAAAAGGTTCTGCCGACGCTCGAAGATCTCGCCACGGCCATGCGCCTGCTGCCGCGTTCGGCGACCGGCCAGACCATCTCGAACTATTTCTCGCTGCTGACCGGCCCGCGCGCGCCCGGCGAGACGGACGGGCCGGAGCATATGTATTTCGTGCTCGTCGACGGCGGGCGCACGGGACTCATCGGCGGCGACTTCCAGGAGATGCTCCGTTGTATTCGCTGCGGCGCGTGCATGAATCATTGCCCGGTGTATCAGAAGATCGGAGGACACGCGTACGGCTGGGTGTATCCCGGGCCGATGGGCTCGGTGCTCACGCCGGCGTATGTGGGAATCGACAAGGCGCTGGACCTGCCGCAAGCCGCGACGCTCTGCGGCGAATGCAACAGCGTGTGCCCGGTGGGCATTCCGATCTCGGACCTGCTTCGCAAACTGCGCGAAAAGCAGATGGAGCGGCGGCTGCGTCCGTGGACCGAACGCGCGGCGCTCGCGGCGTGGGGTTATCTGGCGATGCGGCCCGCTGCGTATGCGCTGCTGACCAAACTGATGGTGCGCGTACTGGAACGCGCGGGCGGCAGCCGCAAGGCGATCTCCCGCTTGCCGTTCGGCGCGGGGTGGACCGCGACGCGCGATATGCCCGCGCCGGTCGGCCGCACGTTCCGGGAACTGTACAAGGCGCAGCGGTCGCACATCGGCTGATTCGGTCGACTCGTCGCGAAAAAGGGAAGGCCGCGCCGGATCGCGTGATCCGGCGCGGCCTTTTCGATTTCGCGCTTGTCAGTGCGCGCTAGCCGCCGGTGCGCCCGAGAAAACCGCGTTGATCGACCGCGCCACGAGCGGGATCGCCGTGGCCGCCCGCAGGCGCGGCGGCGGGCTGTGGCGGCCGTGGCCGCGCGCCGCCGACCGCCTGCGGCAACGGGCCACCGCCGCCATGCGGTGCACCGCCCGCCTGGGGATTGCCGCCGCCGCGCTGGGGCGGACCGCCCGCCTGACCCTCGTGACCCGGCGGCGGACCGCCGTGGTGGCGACCGCCGTCGTTCCATCCGCGCGGAGGGGCGTGGCGCCAGCCGGGGCCGTCGTCCCAATAGCGTCCGGGGCCGGGGTAATAGCCACCGCCGCCGTAATAGCCGCCCTGAACCACGACGCCCGGCTGCACCACCGGGCCGCCGTATCCGTAGGCTTCGTAACCCGGATCGCCGTAGTACGGGGCGGGATAGCCGCCGTACGCGGGACCATCCGGATAGGCTGCGCAGCCGCCCAGCAGCAGCGCAGACGAGAAAACAAGCAATCCAGCGACTTTCATGACCGTTAATCGTTTTGTTGCAAGCATGTTTCATGAGACATCAGCTTGAGGCCAATGTCCCTAAGAACTTTGTAAGGTTTTATGACGGCCGTTGCACTTTTTTGTACGGCAAAGCGTCAGGCCGGCGCCTTGCTTGTTGTCCTTGGCGCAACGGACTTTCGCTCATAGCCGGCTTTTTAAGAGATGGACGATTCCGTACCATTCGTAGCGTCGATAAGTGGGCGATCTGCCCGCTCCGGCATCCAATGAAGGTAGTCCCCATGAGAAAGAAAATATCGACTTACTGGCCTCTCGCCGTGCTGCTGCTCGCCGCGCTGACCGTTTGCATGCACGCGCAGGAGCGCGAGTCCGCCGCCGTCCGTCACGAGCAGCCGGGCGTCGCGAGCGTGAGCGCGGAGTTGGCCCGCGCGATTTCCTACGGTCTCGTCGAGTCGGACGAAGCGGCGCCCGCCGTCGGCCCGGCCTCCCGCGCGCTCTGACCGCTCTGGCCGCTCCGGCCGCTCTCGCCGCTTACGCGGCGCACAAAAAATGGCGTCTTTCATTCGAAAGACGCCATTTGTGTTTCGAGCGATCGCGCGCTAAGGCCGCTTACTTCAGCACGCTGGCCACGGCGTTCGCGACGACATCCAGATTGCGCGTGTTCAGCGCGGCCACGCAGATGCGGCCCGTGCTCACTGCATAGATGCCGAACTCTTCGCGCAGGCGGTCGACCTGAGCGGCGGTCAGGCCCGAGTAGGAGAACATGCCGCGCTGCTTGTCCACGAACGAGAAGTCACGGTCCACGCCCGCCGCCTTCAGACGCTGCACGAGGCCGTTGCGCATCGCGCGGATGCGGTCGCGCATTTCGCCGAGTTCCTGCTCCCACGTCGCGCGCAGTTCGGGCGATGCCAGCACGGCTGCCACAATCGAGCCGCCGTGCGTCGGCGGGTTCGAATAGTTGGTGCGGATCACACGCTTGAGTTGCGACAGCACGCGCGTCGATTCTTCCTTGCTCGCGGTGATGATGCTCAACGCGCCGACACGCTCGCCATACAGCGAGAACGACTTCGAGAACGACGACGACACGAACACGTTCAGCCCGGCCGCAGCGAAGAGGCGCACGGCGGCGGCATCCGCCTCGATGCTCTCGCCGAAACCCTGATACGCGATGTCGAGGAACGGCACGAGATTGCGCGCCTTCACCACTTCGACGACCTGCGCCCACTGCGCGTCGGTCAGATCGACGCCCGTCGGGTTATGGCAGCACGCGTGCAGCACGACGATCGTGCCCGCCGCGTAGCCGTTGAGCGCGGCCAGCATGCCTTCGAAGTTCACGCCGTGCGTCGCGGCGTCGTAGTACGGATAGTTGACGACCTCGAACCCTGCGCCTTCGAACAGCGCGCGATGGTTTTCCCAGCTCGGATCGCTGATCGCGACGATTGCGTTCGGGTTCATGCGCTTCAGGAAGTCCGCGCCGATCTTCAGCGCGCCCGTGCCGCCGAGCGCCTGCGCCGTGACGACGCGGCCGTCTGCGATCAGCGGCGAGTCCTTGCCGAGCAAGAGCGACTGCACGGCGGCGTCATAGGCGGCGATGCCGTCGATCGGCAGATAACCACGCGGCAGCGCAGCCTCGACGCGAGCTTTTTCCGCCTCGCGCACGGCGCGCAGCAGCGGAATCTTGCCTTCTTCATTCGTGTACACGCCGACGCCGAGATTGACTTTGGTCGGGCGCGGATCGGCGTTGAAGGCTTCGTTGAGGCCCAGAATCGGGTCGCGGGGGGCGAGTTCGACGGCAGAAAAAAGGGACATGATCTATCGGCAGTGTGGAAAGGACAGGCTGCGGCAAAAGCGGAGGGCGCTCGCGCGCGGGTGACGAATGCGGCGCGTGGATCGACGGCGGTGCGCGGTTCAAACAACGCTCGCGTGCCGTTCAACCCAGTCGCACATTGTATCGAATCCGTCGCATTTTTTCGGCGCGCGGTAGTGAGAACGCGCGTGCTTTTTACCGGTTCGGTCGCAAGGCGCCCCGCCAGCGCGGAGAAAGCGCTTGAGATCGCCCTGACGGGCCCAATGTGCATTTTCATGCGCGTCATTCCGACGCCCTTTTTCGCACCCGTCCGGGCGCAGCGCCAGTTTTGCGGCAGCCGCTAGAATAAGTGTTTGTCCCGGCGAAGACTCCGTTTCCCATGTCCGATACCCTCATCGAAGCGCCCGACGCACTGGACGAGTCGAAGTTCGTCACCTTCGACGGCTCGCCGTTTCAGCTCTATCAACCGTATCCGCCCGCCGGCGACCAGCCCGGCGCAATCGAGACGCTCGTCGAAGGCGTCGAGGACGGCCTCTCGTTCCAGACGCTGCTCGGCGTAACCGGCTCCGGCAAGACCTTCACGATGGCCAACGTCATCGCGCGGCTCGGCCGGCCGGCTATCGTGTTCGCGCCGAACAAGACGCTCGCCGCGCAGCTCTACGCGGAGTTCCGCGAGTTCTTCCCGCGCAACGCGGTCGAGTACTTCGTCTCGTACTACGACTACTACCAGCCGGAAGCGTACGTGCCGCAGCGCGACCTTTTCATCGAGAAAGATTCGTCGATCAACGAGCATATCGAGCAGATGCGGCTCTCGGCCACCAAGAGCCTGCTGGAGCGGCGCGACGTGGTGATCGTGGCGACGGTGTCGGCGATCTACGGTATCGGTAATCCGTCCGAGTATCACAAGATGATTCTGACGCTGCGCACGGGCGACAAGCTCGGCCAGCGCGACATCATCGCGCGGCTGATCGCGATGCAGTACAACCGCAACGAAGCCGACTTCCAGCGCGGCACGTTCCGGGTGCGCGGCGACACCATCGACATCTTTCCGGCGGAACACGCGGAAATGGCGGTGCGCGTCGAGCTGTTCGACGACGAGATCGAGGCCATGCAGCTCTTCGATCCGCTCACGGGCCGCGTGCGCAACAAGATTCCGCGCTTCACCGTGTATCCGTCGTCGCACTACGTGACGCCGCGCGACACGGTCATGCGCGCCATCGAGACCATTAAGGAAGAACTGCGCGACCGGCTGGAGTTTTTCCACCGCGAGGGCAAGCTCGTCGAGGCGCAGCGGCTGGAGCAGCGCACGCGCTTCGACCTGGAAATGCTTCAGGAACTGGGGTTTTGCAAGGGCATCGAGAACTACTCGCGGCACTTCTCGGGCGCCGCGCCCGGCGAGCCGCCGCCGACGCTCGTCGATTACTTGCCGCCCGACGCGCTTATGCTGCTGGACGAATCGCACGTGCTGATCGGCCAGCTGAACGGCATGTACAACGGCGACCGCGCGCGCAAGGAGAATCTCGTCGATTACGGCTTTCGCATGCCGTCCGCGCTCGACAACCGGCCGCTCAAGTTCAACGAGTTCGAGCGCAAGATGCGTCAGGCGATCTTCGTCTCGGCCACGCCCGCCGACTACGAGCAGAAGAAGGCGGGGCAGGTCGCCGAGCAGCTCGTGCGACCGACGGGCCTCGTCGATCCGGAAATCGAAGTGCGGCCTGCGCGCTCGCAGGTGGACGACGTGCTCTCGGAAATCAACGCGCGCGTGGCCGCAGGGGAGCGCGTGCTCGTCACCGTGCTGACCAAGCGCATGGCGGAACAGCTCACCGAGTTTCTCTCCGACCACGGCGTGAAGGTGCGCTATCTGCACAGCGACATCGATACGGTCGAGCGCGTCGAGATCATCCGCGATTTGCGCCTCGGCACCTTCGACGTGCTCGTCGGCATCAACTTGCTGCGCGAAGGGCTGGATATCCCGGAAGTGTCGCTCGTCGCGATTCTCGACGCCGACAAGGAAGGCTTCCTGCGCGCCGAGCGTTCGCTGATCCAGACGATCGGCCGGGCGGCGCGCAACGTGAACGGCAAGGCGATTCTCTATGCCGACAACATGACGGACTCGATGAAGCGCGCCATCCACGAAACCGAGCGGCGGCGCGCGAAGCAGATCGCGCATAACCAGGCGATGGGCATCACGCCCCGCGGCGTGGAGAAGCGCATCAAGGACATCATCGACGGCGTCTACAGCGCCGACGAAGCGCGCGCCGAGCTGAAGGAAGCGCAGGCGCGCGCCAAGTTCGAGGACATGAGCGAGAAGCAGATCGCGAAGGAAATCAAGCGCCTCGAAAAGCAGATGATGGATCACGCCAAGAACCTCGAATTCGAAAAGGCGGCGCAGACCCGCGACCAATTGGCGCTCCTGCGTCAGCGCGTCTTCGGCGCGAACGTGGGCGATCACGTAAGCGGAATCGGCGGCAAGTGAGCGTCCGGGAAGGCGGCGAGGCTGGAGTCCGCCGCCTTTCGTGACTTTCTTGACCGTCCGTGAAAGCCGCCCGACAGCCGAAAACCCTTACCAGCATTAGTCTCATTCGCTCCGTCAAATTGTTCGCCGAATCAAACGATGCTAAACTGACAAACATTGAGAATGGTTCGCATTAACGTTACGCGGCAACTCGCTCAGGTGACTGAAAACGTCGATGCAGCCGTCTCGTGGCAAGGAAGCGCGAAGCAACGCCGCACGCGCCGACCGATAACAAGAAAGGAGTGTGTTTGATGGTTTCAACGTTGACGCGCGGCCTCGTCGCCGCCGCTGGTCTCACCGCGATGATGGCGGCCTCGGCTGCCGAATATCCGATCGGCAAGCAGCACATCGAAGGCGGCATGGAAACGGGGGCCGTCTACCTTCAGCCGATCACGATGGCGCCGGAAGGCATGATGCGCAAGGCGTCGGACTCGGACATCCATCTGGAAGCCGACATCCACGCGGTCAAGAACAATCCGACCGGTTTCGCGGAAGGCGACTGGATGCCGTACCTCAACGTCACGTACGAACTGAGCAAGGTCGGCTCGACGCAGACGGTCAAGGGCGACCTGATGCCGATGGTCGCGAGCGACGGCCCGCACTACGGCGACAACGTCAAGCTGTTCGGGCCGGGCAAGTATCACCTGAAGCTGCATATCGCGCCGCCGTCGGAGACGGGCCACATGCCGTTCGGCCGTCACACCGACAAGGAAACGGGCGTCGGCGCGTGGTTCAAGCCGTTCACCATCGAGTACGACTTCCCGTTCGCGGGTATCGGCAAGAAGGGCGGCTATTAAGCAGTTTGCTTGAATGCGCGCCCGAGTTCAATCGACTGGCGGGCGCGAGCATCTTCGGGAAGAAAGAATGAACTCGAAAACCAAGGCAGTTGCGCTCGTGTTGTCCGTGCTGGCCGGCACGGCGGGCGCGGCCGATCTGCCGACGTTCAAGCTGGAAATGAACGACGGCAAGCTGAACCCGGCGCGCATCGAGGTGCCGGCGGGACAGCGCATCAAGATCGAAGTGCATAACGTGGGCAAGGGCGCGGCCGAGTTCGAAAGCGTGCAGCTGCGTAAAGAGAAAGTGCTGGCGCCGGGCGCGGATTCGTTCGTGGTGATCGCGCCGCTCGATCCGGGCGAGTACAAGTTCTTCGACGATTTTCATCAGACGGCGCAAGGCGTGATCGTCGCGAAGTGATGATTGAGCCGCGCGGCGCTTCAGCATGAGCATCGCGCGGCCGATACAGCAGAACGGGCAGGGAGTTTCGATATGGGGCAGGTACTTTTCATCGTGTGGCGGGAAAGCGTCGAGGCGCTTCTCGTCGTCGGCATTCTGTACGCGTGGCTCAAGAACGGCGATCATCAGGCGCGTCGCGGCCTGCCTTATCTGTGGCTCGGCGTCGTGGCGGGATTGCTCGCGGCGGTCGGTCTCGGGGCAGCGTTGATCGGCTTCACCGAAGTCCTCTCCGGCAATGCTCAAGACTACTTTCAGACGGCGATGGTGCTCGTCGCGTGCGTGCTGATCGTGCAGATGGTGCTGTGGATGAAGCGCCACGGCCGCACGCTCAAGCGCGACATGGAAACGTCGCTGCAAAAGACCACACAGGACGGCCACTGGTGGGGCATCGCGCTGCTCGTCGCGCTCGCCATCGCGCGTGAAGGCAGCGAAACCGCCGTGTTCCTGTACGGCGTCGGCTTTGGGCAATCCGGGCACGTCGCGGCTTCGCAATATGCGGCCATCATCATCGGATTCGGGCTTGCGCTCCTGACCTTCTACGTGCTTCAGCTCGGCGGCAAGGTGTTCTCGTGGCGCGCATTCTTCCGCGTCACCGAAATCATGCTGCTTTTCCTCGCGGCGGGACTGTTCGAAACGGGCGTCGACAAGCTGATCGACATGGAAGTGCTGCCGGTCATCGTCAATCAGATGTGGAACACGTCTGCCATTCTCGACGACTCCGGCACCTTCGGGTCGCTCGTCGCGACGCTCACGGGGTATCGTGCGCATCCGGCGGGCATGAACATTGTCGCGTATGCGGTGTACTGGATCGTCATCTATCTCCTGTTGCGCCGCTCGAATAGCCAGATGGCGCAGAAACAGAAGGCGGCCGGACGCCCCGCATGAGCTCCTCGATGCAACACAGCGTGCAACCCAATACGCAAGGCCAGAGCCGGCTCCAGCAAGCCGGCCACTGGATGCAACGGCACGGCAGCGTGATCCGCGGAATTCAGTGGGTCGTCGTTGCCGTGTATGCGTTTCTGATCATCGTTCCGGCCGTGCTGCCGCTGCCCGACGGCTCCGCGCATCTCTGGAACAACCTGACGCTCGCGGCGCAGTTCGTGTTCTGGGGCATCTGGTGGCCGTTCGTGCTGCTGTCGATGGTCATGCTCGGCCGGGTGTGGTGCGGCGTGCTGTGTCCCGAAGGCGCGCTGACCGAGTTCGCGAGCCGCTTCGGCCGAGGGCGCGCGATTCCCCACTGGATGCGCTGGGGCGGCTGGCCGTTCGTCGCGTTCGGACTCACGACCATCTACGGCCAGATGGTCAGCGTCTATCAATATCCGAAAGCGGTGCTGCTCGTGCTCGGCGGCTCGACGGTCGCGGCGATCGTCATCGGCCTGCTGTACGGCCGCGAAAAGCGCGTGTGGTGCAAGTATCTGTGCCCGGTCAACGGCGTGTTCTCGCTGCTCGCGCGCCTCGCGCCGTTCCACTACAAGGTCAGCGAAGACGCGTGGCGCCGCTCTTACAAGCAGGGCGAACACGGGCACCGCGTCATTCCGATCAACTGCGCGCCGCTCGTACCGCTGCGCAACATGAAGGGCGCAGCCGACTGCCACATGTGCGGCCGTTGCAGCGGTCATCGCGATGCGATCGCGCTGACGTGGCGCTCGCCCGCCGAGGAAGTCGTGAAGCTCGGCGACAAGGCGGCGAATCCGTGGGACACCGCGCTGATTCTGTACGGCCTGCTCGGCATTGCCATCGGCGCGTTCCACTGGACGGTGAGCACGTGGTTCGTCGATCTGAAGCAGTTCTTCGCGGGCTGGCTGATCGATCACAACATCCTCTGGCCGCTGGACACCAACGCGCCGTGGTTCCTGTTCACGCATTATCCGGAGCAGAACGACGTGTTTTCGTGGCTCGACGGCACGATGGTCGTCGGCTACATCCTCGCGACAGCGCTCGTTTACGGCACGACGCTGCTCGCGCTCATTGCAATCGGCGCGCGCATGCTCGGGAAGCTGAACGCGACGCGGGTGCATCATCTGACGCTCGCGTTGATTCCGATTGCGGGCGTCGGCGTGTTCCTCGGTCTTTCGGCGACGACGGTTTCGCTTCTGCGCGCCGAGCACGTGCCGTTGTGGTGGGTCGCGGATCTGCGGCTCGCGCTTCTGGCCATCGCGAATGTGTGGAGCGCGTGGCTCGCGTGGCGCGTGACCGGGCGCTATGCGTCGACGCCTGGTCCCCGGCTCCTTTCGATGATATGGTTGATCGCGGCGCTCGCCGTGGTCGACAGCGCGTGGTACCTGATGTTCTGGGGCTTTTCCCGATAACGCCAGCACACGAGGCGCGCCAAGTGAGAACCAAACCCGCACTGACCGACGACGACGTGTTGGCCATGGCCGCCGCCGCCGAGGCGCACGCGAAGAATCACAAGTGGAACGTGACCATCGCCATCGTCGATGACGGCGGGCATCTGCTGCATCTGCATCGGCTGGAAGGAGCGGGCGCGAGCACGGTGGAAATGGCGACGGGCAAGGCGCGCACGGCCGTGCTCGGTCGCCGCGAGACGAAAGTCTACGAAGACACCATCAAGCAGGGGCGCACCGCGTTCCTGTCCGCGCCGATGACGGCGATGCTCGAAGGCGGCGTGCCGATTTTCGTCGGCACGGATATCGTCGGGGCGCTCGGCGTTTCGGGCGTGAAGTCGGATCAGGATGCGCAGATCGCGCGCGCGGGCATCGCGGCGCTGGGAATCGAAAACGTCTGAATTCATGGCCGACCGCAAATAGAAAAACGGCGCGCTCTCGCAAGAGATCGCGCCGTTTGTTTAAGCGTTGGAGCGGCAAAAAAACGGCTTCGCTGGCTACCGACGACTGGCTGGTGTTTGCACGAAGGGGTCTAAATTCTCGCGTGCAAGTCGTCCTTGCTGGCTAAGGCCAAACACCTCTTGGCGAGGTGGTCCCCACAATACCCGGTACTACTGCTGTTCTTTCGCGCTACTTCGTCAGGATGAGCTTGCCCAGACGCGTCGCGCGCAATTGATACGTTTCCCCGTTATGCACGATGGCGACATGGCTGCGGCCTTTCAGCAGCGCGTCGCTGCGCAGCGACCGTTCCCCGTTGGCATCGTTCGCCGAGACGCGCTCCGTGGTTTCTGCCGGAGGCTTCGGGCGGGTGATGGCCGCGTCGCGAGCAAGCGGGCGGCGCAGCCTGAGCGTGGTGGATCGCGGCGTGTCGGTCATGTCGGTCGTGTCGGTCGGAGAGTGCCGTCGTCGATTCGTTGGACCCATAGTAAATGATAACTATTCCTATTTGCAACTAGGCCTTTCCGATGAAAACGCGGCTTCCGATAGCCGCGCTTCATCCATCATGCGTCAGTGCAGCGGACTTTCGCCCGTGCGCCCGTGCGCGTACTGGCGTATGAGCCGCACCGTGTCGATATCCGACTCGCGATACGCCGATTTCACGATCTCCTGCGTCTGCCGTTCGTCGGGCGTCGAGTTCTCGCTTTCGGGCAGCGTCGTGCTGTAGGTGAAGCGCAGGAAAAGCTGCATGGCGTCGGGCTGCTCGATCGCCATCGTGAGCGAGCCGCCGACGTGCTCGGCAGTGGGCAGAATGTCGTAGCGCACGCTGTTGTGCGGATCGAGCGTCACGCGGTCTCGCACCACGGCCTGACCGTAGTGCAGCTCGCGCTCCATCACATCGCCTTCGCGGAAGAGGATCGCGCAGCTATCGAGGCCCAGTACGAAAAGCTGCGGCTGTTCCGCGCGCAGCACGAGGCCTTCCCACAGTTGCTCGCGCGTCAGCGAGTCGACGAGCGGGTTCGTCGGATCGTTAATCTGGATCAGGTGTTCGAAATTCAAGACGACGTTTCCTTGGACGTTCGTGACGCCCGGTCACACCGGTTCGGCGGGAACGAGCCCCGAGTCGATGCGAATGGCACCGACGAGAACCTTGTGCATCGGGCAGGCATTGGCAATTTGCAAGAGACGTTCCCGTTGCGTTTCGTCGAGCGGGCCGTCGAGCGAAATGCGGCGGTCGATCACGGTGCCGTGCGCCGTGGTGTTCATCGACAGTTCGACGCGCAGCGACGTGAGCGGCCAGCCCTTGCGCTTCGCGTACATGCGCAGCGTGATGGACGTGCATGCGCCGAGGCTCGATAGCAGCAGCGACGAAGGCTGCGGCGCCGAATCCGCGCCGCCGAGACTGGCCGGCTCGTCGGCGAACCACGTATGCGTGCCGTCTTCGAGGCGGGTTTCGTAATCGGCGCTGCCGATGCTGGCGGTCACGACGGGAGCGGACATGCGCGTTTCCTCGGATTTATCGATGACGAACGGACAGCGTGACGACCGACGGACGCGAAAAAAAACGGCGCCGGCCGAACGGTCATTGTGACGCAATGTACCCGTTCTTGCCGCGCCGTCGCGCATTATTTCAACACTACGATATGCGCCCGCTCAGTGCGTGATCGCGCCCATGCGTCCCGTCTGATAGTCCGTCACGGCCTGGCGAATCTCGTCTTCCGTGTTCATCACGAACGGGCCATAGCGCACGACCGGCTCCTTCAGCGGCACGCCGCCGAGCAGCAGCACTTCGGCGGGCTCGTCTCCTGCCGCGAGCGTGATCGTATCCGCATCGTCGCGGAAGATGACCATCTGCTGCGCGCGCACCGGCTGGCGCTGCGGGCCGTAGAGCGCGGTGCCCGAGAGGCCGTACGCGAACACGCGAAAATCGCGCGGCACGCGATGCTCGATGGTCGCGCCCGGTTGCAGCGAGAAGTGCTGATAGAGAATCGGCGTGCGCGTTTCGATCGCGGCCTTGACGCCAAGTGCTTCGCCCGCGATCACCTTCACGCGCACCTTGCCGTCCTCGCTCGTCGCCACGGGAATGCGCTCGGACGGGATCTCCTGATAGTGCGGCGCGATCATCTTGTCGCGCTTGGGCAGATTCACCCAAAGCTGAATGCCGTGGACGCGCCCGCCGCGCTCAGTGAACGCCTCGCCCGGCATTTCGCTGTGCACGACGCCCGCGCCGGCGGTCATCCATTGCACGTCGCCCGGACGCAGCGTGCCGGAATGCCCCGCCGAATCCCTGTGGCCGAACTCGCCTTCGAGCATGTACGTGACGGTTTCGAAGCCGCGATGCGGGTGATCCGGCGCGCCTTTCGCCTCGCCGGGCGCGTAGTCGACCGGGCCCATCTCGTCGAGCAATAGAAACGGATCGAAGTCCATCAGAAGGCGCGTCGGAAACGGGCGATGCACGACGAATCCGCCGCCTTCGACGGTGCGCATGGCGGGAATGATGCTCGAAATAGTGCGGCTCATGATGTTTTGCCTCGCGTCGCCATTAGGGGAATAGCGATAAATGTGAAACACGCAGCTATTATATGAGCCGTATTTGTGGGTAAAAGACGCCGCAGCGCAATGGATTGTCCTGCTGCGATAAACAAACCGGCCTTGCGCCGGCGACAACGGCCAATGCCGCACACGCCATGACATCCGACTCGCACGATCTCAACGATCTGATGTACTTCTCGCACGTGGTTGAACACGGCGGTTTTTCCGCGGCCGAGCGCGTGCTGGGCATTTCGAAGTCGCGGCTGTCGCGGCGCGTGTCGGAACTGGAGGCATCGCTCGGCGTGCGGCTGTTGCAGCGCTCCACGCGCAAGCTCGCGCTCACCGAGGCGGGACAGTTGTTCTACCAACACTGCCAGGCGATGCTGGCCGAGGCGCAGGCCGCCGTCAACGTCGTACAGAGCCTGCGCGATTCGCCGCGCGGCACCGTGCGCGTGAGCGTGCCCGTGACCATCGCGCAGACGTTTCTCGCGGCCGTCATGCCTGACTTCATGCATCGCTATCCGGAAGTGCGCGTCGTCTTGCGCGTGACGAACCGCGTCGTGGATCTGTTCGAGGACGCCATCGACGTCGCGCTGCGCGTGCGCTCGGAGCCGCCCGCAAGCTCCAACGTCGTCGCGCGGCCGCTGTGGCGCACGCAGCAGATGCTGGTTGCCGCGCCCTCGCTGCTCAAGCCCAACGCGCCGCCGATGAGCGTCGCGGATCTCGCGCAATACGACACGCTCGACACGCCATCGGCGGACGGGCGGCACGTGTATCGCCTCATCGCGCCCGACGGCACGCGCCACGAATTCGAGCACGAGCCGCGGCTCGTCACCGCCGACCTGTCGATGATTCGCGAAGCCGTGATGCGCGGCGTCGGCATCGCGGCGTTGCCCGAGATGATGTACGGCGCGCCGCTCAGGAGCGGGCAGCTCTCGCCCGTGATGCCCGGCTGGACCTTCCCGACGCCGCAGCTTTACGCCGTGTTCCTGTCGCGGCAGGGCATGGTCCCGGCCATTCGCGCGTTCGTCGATTTTCTCGTCGAATGCATCGACGACGGCAAGCGCTTTCCGGGCGAATGTCCGGTCATCGAGCCTGCCGAGCAGGAGACGGTTTAGCATCGCTTCAGACATTGAAGCACGCGTTTGCGATGCAGAGATTCAATCGCGCGGAATCTTGTACGGCAAAATCGGCGGCGTTATATTGAGGTCTCTTTCGCTAAGGAGCTTCTTATGCGAAAACTGACGGCTACTCTGATAGTTAGCCTGATAGGGCTGATCGCGCTGTCCGTGTCGACCACGGCTGCCGCATGTGACGGTTCTGGCGGCTCAGGGTATTCGAGCCCGAAGTAACCGTCTCGCCCGAATGCGCCGAGTGCGCACGAAAAAAGGCCTTCATCCGACGATGAAGGCCTTTTGCTTTGCTACGGGTTGTTCGCAGCTTACTTGGCGCTCTTCGGCTGCGTCACGAAGCCGATCTTCGACAAGCCGCCCGACTGCGCCGCGGACATGACATCGGCGACGCGCTCATAGGGCACCTTGCGATCCGCGCGTAAATGCAGTTCCGGCTGCGGCGTTTCTTTCGACGCCTGCGCGATGCGCGCGTCGAGCGCGGCGTCGTCGATCTTCTGGTCGTTCCAGAGAATCGTGCCGTCGGCCTCTATCGCCACGTTCACATGCGCGGGCTTTTCGTCCTGCGGCTGGCTGCTCGCGTGCGGCAAGTCGATCTTGACCGCGTGATGCATCGCGGGGATGGTCACCAGAAAAATGATGAGGAGAACGAGCATGACGTCGACGAGCGGCGTCATGTTGATTTCGCTCATCATGCCGTCGTCTTCGTCGCCGGCGAATGGACTCATGGCCATGCGAACCTCCGTTTAGCTCGCGCGCGTCGCAAGACGCAGGCTGTCGGATTGCGCAGCCGTCGCGCGCTTGGTCGACGACAGCTTCGAGCCCGTGACAAAGAACGCGTGCAGGCCGTGCGCGAAGCGGTTCAGCTTGGTCACGATGCTCTTGTTCGCGCGGGTGAGGGCGTTGTAGCCGAGCACCGCCGGAATCGCGACGAAGAGGCCGAACGCGGTCATGATGAGCGATTCGCCGACCGGGCCCGCGACCTGATCGATCGACGTTTGCCCCGTCGCGCCGATGGTCAGGAGCGCGTGATAAATGCCCCACACCGTGCCGAACAGTCCGACGAACGGCGACGTGCTGCCGATCGACGCCAGCACCGCGAGCCCCGCCTGCATGCGGCCGACGCCTTCGTCCATCACGTCCTTCAGGCAGCGCGTGATCCAGTCGGAGACATCCATGCGATCGTGCAGATGCGGCTGCGTCTGGTGATGATGGTCCGCCGCTTCCTGGCCGGCGAGCGCGAGCGCGAGGAACGGGTTGTCGGCTGCGCTCGACGACTGCGCGCCCAGTTTCTGGATGCCGTCGTTGAAGTCGTCCGAGTGCCAGAAGGCCTGCTCCGCGTTCTTCGTGAGGCGCTTGAGCCGCACGACGTTCCACGCCTTCACGACGATCACCGTCCACGAAAGCACCGACATGATGACGAGCGCGAGCGCGATGCCGCGCGTCACGAAATCGCCCTGCGCCCAGACGTGCGCAATTCCGTAGTTTTGCATTGCTGTTTCCTTGTTTCCAAAAAATCGGTCAGTCGTTCAGGCTGAAGACGAACGGGACAGTGGCCGTGGCGCGGATCGCCTCGCCGTTTTCCTTGTAGGGCGTGCATGCGCTGGAACGAACGGCGTCGAGCGCGGCGTCGTCGAGGCGCGAGGAGCCGCTGGTTTTTTGCAGCGTCACGTTTTCGATCTTGCCCGACAGGCCGACGGTCAGCTTGACCAGCGCCGTCCCCGTCTCGCCCCGGCGGCGCGACATGGCCGGATAGTCCGGCTGCGCGATATTGCACGACAGGCGCGCGACGTTCTTCGGCGCGGCGAGGTCCATCGTCGGCTTTCCGATGGCGGGGGCGGCGGGCGCAGCGGGCGCGGCCGGCGCGGGCGCGGGCGGCGGCGGAGCGGGAG